>NZ_CBCRZX010000073.1:0-15387 GCF_965137155.1 Stackebrandtia soli | reverse complement strand
GAGCTGCGGCGTTGGGCTGGTGGGGTGTGGTGTGGGGGTTGGGCGAGGCGGTCGCGGAGGCGTCGGAGGGTGGGGAGGTGGAGTGTGTACGGTTCGTCGGCGAGCCAGCGGCCGATTTCGCTGGCGGCGTCGTCGGTGGAGAGGTGGCGGATGAGGGCGTCGCTTCCGGTGATGCGGTCGAGGGGGAGGTGTGGCCAGACGACGAAGCCGCGGACGTCGGTGCCTGCGAGGAGGGTGCCGATGCGTTGGATGGTGTCGGTGAGGTCGTTGGTGGCGTGGTGGCTGGTGCGGGTGATGGGTGGGGTGATGACGGCGACGCGGCGTCCACAGACGACGGTGAATTCGGCGTGGTGGGTGCCGAGGGGGACGTGGACGAAGAGGCGTGCGGCGGGGATGCGTTCGAGGAGGGAGCGCAGGACGGCGGCGGTGAGGCGGTCGGCGCTGGGGCGGACGCCGGCGGGGCCGAAGGCGTTGTAGTCGACGAGGACGGTGCGGACGGCGGCGCGGAGGCGTATGGCGATCCGGAGGCGGGTGATGGCCCAGGGGAGGAAGGTTGCGGNGGCGAGGTTGGCGGCGAGGAGGGTGGGGACGGGGGTGAGGCCGCCGAGCCAGGCGATGGCGGCGGCGGTGATGAGGGTGAGTGCTTCGGCGATGGGTTTGCGGGGTCTGATGGCGCGGATGGAGGTGGTGGTGATGACGGCGGTGGAGAGGATGAGGTAGGGCAGGAGGATGGCTTGCCAGGCGAGGTTGGTGGTGTCGTCGAGGACGGTGGTGCTGAGGGCGGCGATGGTGGTCATCCACAGTGCGGCGATGGTGGTGACGGTGGCGACGCGGCGCCAGACGGAGGGGGTGCAGCGGAGGCGGTGGTGGGGGTTGATGTCGATGAACCAGGGTCGGGCCATGAGGTCGCCGGTGAGGGTGGTGGTGGCGGCCGCGGTGCTGGTGGTCGGTTTGTCTCCGACGGTGGTGTTGACGCGCCATTCTTTGACGCGTCGGGGTTTGGCGTGTTTTCCGGGTCTGCGCCATCGTGGGCGTTTGATGCCTCGCGCGGCGTCGTATTCGGCGCGGGTGGTGGCGTTGGAGAGCGTTTCGTACGCGGTTTGGAGGGCGTGGAAACGTTCGGGGTCGCCGCCGGCGTCGGGGTGTGCGTCTCGGACGCCTCGCCGGTATGCCTGGCGGATTTGTGCGATGTCGGCGGTCGGGGTGACGCCGAGTGTTGTGTAGTAATCGGGTTCGGTCATGCCGAACCTCCGTTTTGGATCGAAAATCGACACATGCGTGACCGGCTTGTGATGCGGATCTTTGAACCTACTACATGGAGACGCCGTTGTGTTCGGCGTGTCGCGCTGTCGGCGCGGGTGGGGCCGGGTGCCCGGATGGTGGTGTGGGGTGCGGGTGTTGTTGCAGGGCAGCGGGTGTGACGGCCGTACCGGGCACACGGGACACGCGAATAAATCCCTAGTGGAGTGTTGATGCGCCGGTCGTGTGTCCGCCCGCCGCGACGACCCTCGCCCGCAGGCCCCGGTCGGACGTGACGACGAGGCACGGCCGGTGCGGGCTCGTCCGCGCCACGAGCTCGGCGATGTGGTCGTCGGCCGTTCCGGGGGCGTCGACGACGGACACCGTGTCGCTGGAGTCGATCCCGCGCGCGGCGCCCTCGGCGACGAGCAGGACGTCGACGGGCGGAGTCGTCGCCCAATCCGGCAACTCACCCGACAGACCGGTGTGCGTCACCTCGGCGAGCCGATCCCGCAACCGCTGCGTCGCGGCCTTACGATCACGCCACCAACCGTCCGGACGTGACCCGACGACGTTGGCGGCGTCGACGATGACGAGCGCGCGCACCGGTTCCACTGTGGCTCCCCGTGTGGTGGTTGGTCACGAGGTCGTCCGTGGACCGCCCGTCGCGGCACGACGGCGGGCCAGGGCGTCCTCTACGGCTGCCACCAGCGTGCCAGACTCGACACGGCCGGGTCGTCGGATGTCAGGAGCGCGTCCCAGTCGCTGCCGGCGCCGCCGTCGAGGGCGTGCAGATCGCTCGGGTCGACGCTGTCGTACGACGCGTTCCACACGTGGTCGATCGCGGGGTCGGTGGTGGTGCCGAGCAGGCCGGCGTCGGACCAGGGTGGGCCGTCGACCGGTTCGGGGCGCGGGTCGATGTCGAGTTCCGGCGGGAACTGCGGCTCGAACGCCGCGTCGTCGGCGCGCGGATCGATGTCCGGGTCGGAGCCGGGGTACTCGTCGTCCCCGTCGACGCCGTCCGGTGCGGTGGGCTCGTCGACGTCGATGGGCTCATGGTCGGAGTCGTCGGTGACGTCGGGATCGTCGTCGAGGTCGACGTCGGCGTCATCGTCGAGATGATCGTCGTCGAACTCCAGCCCCAGGTCGAGGGTGTCGTCCTCGTCGGGGGGTGTGACGTCGTCAAAGGCGAGATTGTCGGAGTCGTCGTCCGACCATGAGTCCATCGTCATGGGAATCGTCTACTTTCCTGCTTCGGCGGGTGCTGGGGGCAGTACCGAACGGGTCTTCGCCAGGACTTCGTCGACCTGCTTGACCTTCGCTTTGAACGCCTCGTGGCGCTTCGTGAGCGCTTCCTTCTTCTTGGCGCGGCTCTGGTTCGTCTGCTTCAGATTGCGCTCTGCCTCGGCGATCTGCTTGTCGAGCTGCTCGCCACGCTTCTCCAAAGCGTCGTCCAACGCCAGGTTGAACACGTACTCGATCTCGGTGAACCGATACTGGATCTCCTCCTGCAAGGACGCGCGCGTCTCCTGGAGCACCTCCCGAACCCACCGCTGTGCCTGCATCCGGTCCTGCGACACCTTCCGCCGGTACAGCATGAACGCGCCGGCCGCCAAACCGATGCCGATGCCCGAGGCCGTCAACGCGATCCCGGCGACACCGGTCAACGCCGCGCCACCGACTGCCGCGGTGACACCCATCGACGCCATCCGGCCCGCCATCATCGCCGTGCCGGCCGTCGACGCGATCAGCATCGCGTTGTCGCCGTTGGCTTCCCGTCGCGGCTTCGAGCCCGACTGCATGCGCAGCTGGGCGTTGATCCGTCCGATCACCTGAGCGAGCTCGTCGGGCGGGAACATCTGCGACAGGACCCGGTCGGCCAAGACCTTGAACCGGTACTCGAGCTCCTGCGACAGGCGCACCGACAAGGCGTGCAACGCCCGGTCGACCTCGATCGGCATCTTCTTGATCTCGGACCGGTCCGCCTTGTCGACCTTCGTCAACAACTCTTCCTGGAGCTTCTGAATGTAGGTCCGCAACCGCGACGTCGCCTCGACCCTGGCGCGTTGGATCTCCGTCCGCAACGCCATGTTCGAATGCTTCGACTGGTTGCGCTTCATCGTCATGACGCGCTTCTTGTCCTCTTTGAGCTTCTCCGTGACCTGCGGGTCCGGATCGAGCGTCTTCAACTGCTCCATCACGCCCAGATCCAACCGGATGAACTCGCTGCGCAACGCCCGCAACACGTTCGCGTGCTGCAAGATGGTGCCCTTGGCGCCCAACTTGATCAACGCGTGCTGCAACGGCGCGATCCGCGACTCCTCGATCAGCGTCTTCGCCGCGTCCACCGGCATCGTCAACGCCAGCTCCGCCAACCGCGACGACACCGGGAAGAACGGCGCGTTCGCGAACCGAGGCGCGTGCGTCTGCAACAACGCGATGTCGTCGTCGCGAATACGCTGCCAACCCGGGTACGCGTCGATCTTCGTCAACGCGAACATCACGAAGTTGACGCGCTTACTCGCCTCGATCAGGAAGTCCAACTCCGGTTTCGAGAACGGCGACGACGAATCGACGACGAACAACAACGCCGTCGCCCGCGACACCGCGTCCAACGCGACCTCGGCGTGCAACGCGTCCAAACCGCCGACACCCGGAGTGTCGACCAGGCTCATGTACTGCAACAACGGCGCCGAATGCGCGATCCGCAGGCGACGCGGCGGCCGCATCCCACCCGGCAACTGCCCCAGCGTCGTACCCCAGTCCCGAATATCGGACGGGTTCAACTGCACCGGGACCTCATTGCCCGGCACGAACGCCTCGACCGTGTGCTGCTCGCCGAACTCGAACTCCATGTACGAACTCGTCGCGACCGCGGCGTCCACCGGGGACAGGTTCGGGACGCCGATCAGCGCGTTCGTCAACGACGACTTCCCGCGCTTGGTCTCACCGACGACGACCATCGCCGGCTTCGCCGCCGCGTCACGCCGGATCGCGTCCAACTCCTGAGCCGCGTCCGCGTCGATCTTGCGCAACGTCGCGATCCCGTTGGTGACGGCCGTGCGACACAGCTTGTCCAACATCGCCGTCGGATCCTGCTTCTTCGCCGCCGCGGGTTGCTGGGGTGGCGCCTGCTGCTCCGTCACGCCCGACGCCCCTCACCGCGATACACCGTCACGATCGGCGACCGCAACACCGCCGCCCGATCGGTGTACCCGGCGGTCTCGACCACCGCGATCAACCCGTCATGCGCCGGATCCGGCGCCGGCGTCGTCCCGCCGGCCTCATGCCGCGTCGGGTCGAAACGCTCACCGACGGGCGTCACCGTCGCGACACCGACCGACTGCAAACCCGCGCCGATCTTGTCGGCGATCGCTTGACTCGTCGCCCGATCCCGCACGTAGATGCACGTGTTGATGAGGGTGCGGCGCTCCGTGTTGAGCTGATCGATCGCCGCGAGCGCCTCCGTGTCCGGGGCCGCCACCGCCGCGGGCGTCGTCACCGGATGCAACCGGCCGCCCAACAGGATCAGGACGGTGAAACCACTGATCGCGGCGCCGATGAAGCTCGTCGCGGCAGCGGTCGAATTGAAGGATACGGTCTCGGTGGCGGTGATGAGCCCGGTCACCGCGCCGGTCAACGCTGAGGCGGCGATGACCGCCACTGTGGCTATCAGCCGCAGATGGCTTGTCGACATCGTCTTCTCCTTATGAATCAAAAGCCAGGGGGTCAGTAAGCGGGTCGGGTGCCGCGCAGTCGCTGCGCGAGCAGATGAAATCCTCGAGCGACGACGTGAGCGACACGCGCCTGCGCGGGGGACGCGCCACCGACGGCGAACGCGCGCCACCGGTTCGCCGCCTCCAACGCGGCCCGTGTCAAACCGTCGGGATCGGACGCCGGAAGACCCAGAACCGTCGCCGGATCGCTCGACAGCGCCAACCGCGCCACCTCCGCTTCCATCTGCGCGTTCAGCTCGACCGTGCCCGTGGTGACCTGCGCCGCGACCTCGATCAGGCGCAGCCGGTGGTACTCGGGGTCCTGAATGACCCGCTCGATCGCGTCGCGCAACAACTCCCGCTCCGCGACGTGCTCGCTCGCGGCGGCGACGGTCTCCAACCGCGCCAAACCCCAACCGGCCTTGATCGCGTCGGTGCGGAACTGGAACGCCTGCTCGAGGGTCTGCCGCAGGCGAGGAAACCCCGACGCCGCGAACAACATCCGCACCAGGTCACCCGTGGCCATACTCGGGTTGGCGACGAGGTGCGCGATCGCGAAGTTGATGCCGTACAGGTCCAACAGCCGCAGCAGCCGCTCGCGCTGCTCCCGCGACACCGCGCACTCGCGCGTGGCGAACAGCGACGCCGCCGCCAACAGAACCGCCCGCTCCTCCGCCGGAAGCTCCGCCAGCTTGCGCAACGCCTCACAGTCGGACGCCGTCAGACGGCCCGCCTCGGTCGTCTCCGCCAGCAGACCCACCACGGGCACCACATCGGACACGACGCGGCGCATCACCTGGGACTGATTGCGCGACAACGGCTCCGCGACCGGCCACGGGTCACCCGCCGGCGTCGGCGCGAGTTTGTCGACCTTGTTGAACAACCCCAAGGAGTTGATCGGGTTGCTCGACAACCGCGACGACATCGTGCGAAACGCCTGCAACGCCGCCAAGTCGTCCTCACGCACCGACTGCGTGAACACGTAGATGATCGCCTCCGCACCCGACAACGCGCCCTGCGAATCAGGGTCGATGTCGTCGGCGATCGGCGCGTCGAACAGGAACTTCCGGGCCTCGTCCGAAATGGATGTGTTCACCGAGGACATGCCCGGAGTGTCGACGACGGTCAGGTTCTCCAACCGGTCCGACGTCAACGTCACATCGATGTAGGCGATGTGCTCCCTCGGCACCGACAACCGCTGCGGAATCATCCCCGACTCGTCCAACGGCAAACTCACCCGCGAACCGTCGCGTTTGACCACATCCACGCGATCCGATGTGCCATAACGGAACTGCGTGACCAGGCGCGTGCATTCGCCGACCTCGGTCGGCGCGACCCGCCGCCCGATCAACGCATTCACCAGCGTCGACTTCCCCGCCTTCAAACGCCCCGCGATCGCCACGCGCAACGGCTGCCCGATCCGCTGCCGCACCTCGTCGACCTGCGCGCGCGCACGCGGCGACAAACGCGGAGACAGCTCCGCGCACAACGTGGCTACTCGTGTACTCAATGGACCAGATGCCATGGTGTACGGGCGCCCGCACGCGCGAGGAGTGACCCTGCCGCGCCGCGCCAGCCTCCTTCCCCGGACGACAACAAAGAAGACCGCCGCGGCGGTCATTCGTGGGCGACGTTGCCACAGGGGCGTTACCCCGGTGGGAATTCTGACGCTACCGCAACGAGTCAAGCCCACCGGCCGCGCGGCCCGCCGCTCCCGCTCGCGCACATGTACGACGCGAACGTCGTATTGGCACGGAGGCGGAGCGGACATCGTGGTCCTTCCTTTGTCAAAATATGATGGCCATGTGAGCCACGACTTACGGCTCGTCGGCACACCACGACCATAGAAAGAACCCGCCCCGAGACACATCCCCGTTTCGTGCCACACGATGGCGGCGCGCATCGAAAGGAGCCACGTGCCCCAGGCAGACGCAACACCCGCCACCACCACGCTGGAAGCGGCCGAGGGAACAGTCCAGGCCGCGGCGGCGATGCTCGCCCAACCGGGCATGGTCATCCTCACCGGCCCCGCAGGCCGCGGCCGCAGCCGCCTCCTCGGCCGCATCGCCGCCGCGTTCCGCGGCCCCGTCCTCACCGGCGGCGGCCTCGCGATGCTGCGAACGACCCCCGGACTGGCCCTCACCCGCGCCGTCAACGCCAAACTCCCCACCCACGACATCCCGCTGTGCGCCGAGGCGGTGCGCTCACGCGTGCGCGGAGCCCTACTCGTCATCGACGACCTGCAATGGTGTGACCCGGTGACGTTGGCGGTGCTGCCGCTGGTCGCGCAGCACTGCCGGGTCGTGGCGGCGCTGCGGACCCCGCACCGGCTCCCCGAGGCGTCCGTCGAACGTCTCACCGAGCACGCGCACCTCCTCACCGTCGCGCCGCTCACCGACGCCGAGGCCACCGCGCTCGCCGCCGCGTGCGCACCCGGCCTCGCCGACGCCGCGATCGCCGCGATCGTGCGGCGTGGGGGCGGCAACCCGCTGGTGGTGACGGCGTTGGCGACGTTCGCACAGCGGCACCCCGACGCGCCCATCACCGACCCGGACACGGCGACGCCGACGGCCGTCCACGCGATCGCCGAAGCCATCGCCGACCTGTCCCGAGCGGGACGAACGGCGCTGGCCGCGCTCGGGCTCCTCGGTCGTCCCGCTTCGCGCGGACTCCTGGGCGACGGGGTCGACGAGCTCGCCGCCGCCGGTCTCGTCGACGTCGACGGCGCGACCGTGACGGCGACGTCGCCGTACACCGCCGAGATCGCGGCCGGCCTCCTCGAACGGGACGGCAGGATCGGTCTGCACCGGCATCTGGCGGGGTTGCTGGACGACATGGAGGCGGCTCGGCATTTGGCGGCCGCGGGGGACGATACCGCCGCGTTCGAGCGCGCGCTGCGCGCGGCCGGCGACCCGAACCGCGCTCGTCGCGCGGAGGCTCTGTTGTTCGCCGTGAACGTGCCGGGCGGGCTCGCCGACGACGACACACGGCTGGAGGCCGCCGCCGCCGCGTTGGCGGTGGGGCGACCCCGTTCGGCGTTGAAGACCTTGGCGGACATGACGTCGCTGGCCGCGCGGGTGTTGACGGTGGACGCTCATCTGCACGCGGGCCATCGGGACGAGGCGACCGCGTTGGCGGCGTCGCTACCGGGCGACGTGGACGTGTCGGATCCGCTGGCGCCCATGGTCGACCGCGTGCGTTTGCTGGCGGCCGGCGAGCGCGCCGACGCCGTCGCCGACGAGGTGCGGGCGCGCTACGGCGACAGTCCTGAGCATTGTGGAGTGGCGGCCGCCCTGGCCGCGCACTCGGCGGCGAGCCGTCGTCCGGGGTGGACGCAGGCGTTGGCGTCCGCCGCCGCCGCGGCGGGTCGCGACGGGGACGCGTTGTCGGCGCGGTGGAGCGCGTGGTTGTTGGTGGAGAATCTGATGGCGGACGGGGATCTGACGAACGCGTCGGCCGCCGCGAGGGCGGCGGCCCGGGCCTGCACGGCGGATCACGCGTACAGCTGGCAGACGCGGTTCCTGGCGGCTCAGGTGTGGTGCCAGGTGTTGCGGGGGGGAGCGCACCGATGAGGCGGCGGCGACGGCGGTGACGTTGTTGGATCACGCGTTGCCGAGTGTGGCGCGGGGGTACGCGTCGGCGACGGCGTCGCTGGCCGAGGCGGACGCGGGTGCGTTGCGCAACGCGCGGCACCGGTTGCGGCGCGCCGGTCCGGTGCCGCCGAGTGTGGCGTTGGTGCTGCGGTGGGTCGCGGGTGAGGCGGCGTGGCTGGACAATCAGCCGTCGGGGGTCGACGTGTCGATGACGGACACGGGTTCGTTGGTGGGCGGTTTGGGTCGGATCACGGCGAACTGGGCGGCGGTCGACTCCGGTATTGATCCACAGTGGGATGATTCGTTGGAGTCGTTGCCGGAGGTGGCGCGGACGACGTTGACGGCGTGGCGGGAGGCGGCGTCGGGGCGTTCGGTCTCGTCGTTCGACGCGGCGGCGCGGGCGTGGCGTGAGGTGGTGTTGCGGGAGCAGGTGCGGTGCCTGTTGGCGTTCGGTGTGTACGCGGCGGACGCGGCGTCGGCGGTGCCGCCGTTGAGTGAGGCGGAGCGGATCGCCGACGAGGCGGGCCTGTTGGTGTTGGCGGGGCGTGCGCGGCAGGCGTTGCGGAGGCACCGGGTGCGGCGGGATCAGCGTGGCCGTCGGGCGGGGGACGACCTGACCGAACGTGAGCGTCAGGTGTTGCGTATGGTCGCCGATGGGGAACCGACGCGTCGTATCGCCGGTGCGTTGGGTATCGCTCGCGAGACCGTGGAGACGCATATTCGCGCGGGGATGCGCAAGCTCGGGGCGAAGACGCGCACCGAGGCGGCGGTGAGGGCCGCGGAATTGTTCAGTGAGGGTGGGACGACCTGATGGCCGCACCGTTGTATGTAGTGGGGACGGCAGCCGAGGCGACGACGGTGTTGCGGCGCCTGGCGCGCGATGGCTGGCACACCCGGTCCGGGTTCGCGATCACCGACACGGGTTGGGATGTCAGCGGGGGTAGGACCGTTCGGTACGGGCGGGTTCCGGACGCGGACACGGCGGCTCTGGCGGTGCTGGCGGCGGCGCGGGGCGCCGGGGTGGTGTGCGTGTGCGATCCGGTGTCGGCGCAGGGGCGGGCGTTGAACGCCGACCTGGCTCGGGTCGGGCCGGTGGGGGTCGATCCGTCGCGTGACGAACCGTCGGCGAGCCAGGTGAACGGCACGTTGCCGGTGACGGAGGAGCAGGCGGCGTTGTTGGCTCGGTTGGCCGACGGGGAGACGATCGCGGCCGCGGCGGAGGCGGAGTTCCTGTCATTGCGGACGGCGAATCGGCGGATCGCCGCGGCCCGCAAGGCGTTGGGGGTCGCGACGACGCGCGAAGCGGTGCTGGCGTTCACTCGAGCGCGCCGAGGCTGACGGTCTCACCGAGAGGAACCCTCGACCGGGGTGTTTCTCTCTTCTTTCTCTGAGGGGAGACCGTGTTTCTCGACCTCAGCGGTTCTTCTCCCTTTCCGAGGGGAGACCGTGTCTCCACCTCGGACTCGCCTCAGCGCCGGGTTCCGTCGTCAAGTTTTGCCTCCGTGGACCGGATGCCGGTTGTCAACGCCGCCAATGGTTCTCGGGCTCGCGGCGGCGCGGGCTCAGGAGTCGTGGTCGGGGGTGCGTTGCCACGGTAGTCGCAGTGTCCGGGACGTCGACAGTGGTCGGGTCGGGTCGATGTGTCGCGGCTGGAGGGGTTCGTCGACGCGGAGGTCGCGGAGGTCGTCCGCGCAGGCGCTCATCATCCGGTCGGCGGCGCGCCTGGCGGCGTCGGCGCTCCCGGGCGTCAGATCGGTCAGGTCGAGTGGTCGACCGAAGTGGACGCGCGCGGTCGGGCGGCGGACCGTTGAGCTGAGGAGCGTGCGGGCCATGCGGGCGGGGGAGTCCCAGCACATGATCTCGTGCGCTCCCCATTGGGCGATGGTGACGACGGGGGCTCCGGTGGCGAGCGCGAGGCGCGCCGCGCCGGTCTTGGCGCGTTCGGGCCACAGACCGGGGTCCAGGGTGATGCGTCCCTCGGGGTAGATGATGACGACGGCGTTGTCGTCGGTGATGGCGGTGACGGCGGAGGCGAGCGCGTCAGTGACGGTGTGGCTGCCGCGGTCGACGCGGATGTGTCCGGAGGCGCGCATGATGGCGCCGAAGACGGGGGCTTTGAAGAGTCCGGCGGTGGCGAGGAAGCGCGGGTGGAGGCCTCGGCGCGCGGCGGCGGCCATGAGAACGAACGGATCGAACGTTCCAATGTGGTTTGATACCAGGATGAGCGGGCCGGGGTTTCGGGGGAGTTCGCCGGTGACGCGCAGTCGGCAGAACAGGGGGACGAGGAGTCTGACGACGCGGAGCAATACACGCCACAGCGGGCGTACCGCGACCTGACTTCTATTGGTTGTAGAATCTTCTACATCTTGTCGAACTTCTGATGGAGGGGCGGAATCCATGGACGTCCTCGATATTTCGCGGTGGCAATTCGCCGTGACAACCGTTTATCACTTCCTGTTCGTACCGCTGACTATCGGCCTGTCCTTCCTCGTCGCCGGACTCCAAACCGCGTGGCTGCGAACCAAAGCCGAACGCTACCTGAAACTCACCAAATTCTTCGGAACCCTGTTCCTCATCAACTTCGCACTCGGCATCGTCACCGGCATCGTCCAGGAGTTCCAGTTCGGTATGAACTGGTCGGCCTACTCCACCTTCGTCGGCGACGTCTTCGGCGCACCCCTCGCACTCGAAGCACTCCTGGCGTTCTTCCTCGAATCGACCTTCCTAGGACTGTGGATCTTCGGTTGGAAGAAACTACCGCCCAAGGTCCACCTCGCCTGCATCTGGGTCGTCGCGGTCGCGTCGTGCCTGTCGGCCTACTTCATCCTCGCCGCGAACTCCTTCATGCAATGGCCAACCGGTCACACCGTCGACCCCGACACCGGCCGCGCCCAACTCACCGACCTGTGGGCACTCCTCACCAACAAGGTCGCCCTCATCACCTTCCCCCACACCATCGCCGCGTGCTTCCTCACCGCCGGCGCCTTCGTCCTCGCCGTCGGCATGTGGCACCTCGTCCGCCGCACCGACGACGACACCGACACCCGCCGCGCGTGGCGCACCGCCATCCGCCTCGGCGCCGTCACCACCATCATCGCCGGAGTCGCCGTCAGCGTCACCGGCGACATCCAAGGCAAGATCATGACCGAGACGCAACCCATGAAGATGGCCGCCGCCGAAGCCCTCTACGAGACCCAGGCACCCGCGTCGTTCTCGATCATCACCATCGGCAGCCTCGACGGCACCGAGGAAGTCTGGTCGCTGCGCGTTCCCGGCCTCCTGTCCTGGCTCGGCTCCGGCGATGTCAACGCCGAAGTCGGAGGCATCAACGACATCCAAGCCCAGTACGTCGAGCGCTTCGGTGAAGGCGACTACCGCCCCAACATCCCCCTCGCCTACTGGTCCTTCCGCGGAATGATCGGCCTCGGCTTCGCCGCCATCGCGCTCGCCGTCGCTTGCCTCTGGTTCACCCGCCGCGACCACACCCCACACCGTCGATGGTGGATACCCGTCATCGTCGCACTCCCGCTCCTCCCACTCGCCGCCTCCAGCCTCGGATGGATCTTCACCGAGACGGGCCGCCAACCCTGGGTCGTCTTCGGGCTCATGACGACCGCCGACGGCGTCTCACCCAACATCGGCGTAGGCGACGCCCTCACCTCCCTCATCGCCTTCACCGGCGTCTACGCCACCCTCGCCATCATCGAGGCGCTGCTCCTGCTGCGGTACATCCGCGCGGGCCTGCCCGACCCCACCACCGCCGACACCCCGACCTACTGAACGCCGAAAGGAAGACACCACCGTGGACACACCCATCATCTGGTTCGCCGCCATTACGATCCTGTGGACCGGCTACTTCGTCCTCGAAGGCTTCGACTTCGGCGTCGGCGCCCTCGCCGGACGACTCAGCCGCAGCGACGACGAACGCTCCCGACTCCTATCCACCATCCTGCCGATCTGGGACGGCAACGAGGTCTGGCTCATCACCGCCATCGGCGCCATGTTCGCCGCGTTCCCCGCCTGGTACGCCGGGCTCCTCTCCGGCTTCTACCCACTCTTCCTTGTCGCGCTCCTCGCCCTCATCGTCCGCGCCATCGGCCTCGAATACCGCGCCAAACGCCCCGAGTCCCACTGGCGCCGCGCCTGCGACCTCGCCATCACGGCCGGCTCCATCGCCGCACCCCTCACCTGGGGACTCATCCTCACCGCCATGTTCCATGGCGTCCCCCTCAACACCGACGGCCACGTCACCGCCGGCCTCGCCGACCTCGTCCACCCGTTCACCATCGCCGGCGCCGTCACCGTCGCGCTGCTGTTCATCGGCCACGGCGCCGCGTTCCTCACCCTCAAGACCAGCGGCCACCTCCGCGACCGCGCCCACACCGCCGCCCGAGCCATCCTCCCCGTCACCGCCGCCTCCGCGACCGCGTTCGTCGTCTGGACCTACCTCACCCGCCACACCACACTGTCCACAATATTCTCAATTGTGATGGTCGCCGCGCTCGCGCTCGCACCACTGGCACTGTGGCGCCACCGCGACGGCTGGGCGTTCGCCGCCACCACCACCGGCACCGCCGCGTTCACCGCGACCCTGTTCACCGCGACCTACCCGATGGCCATCCCCTCCATCACCGCCGACGTCGGCCTCACCCTCGCCGACGCCGCCGCGTCCCCCTACACACTCGGCATCATGTCGATCGCCGCGCTCATCTTCCTGCCCCTCATCGGCGCCTACCAGGCCTGGACGTACTGGGTGTTCCGCAAACGCGTCCTATCCCCACCCTCCTAAGACGACGAAGCCCCGTGGTCGTCAACACGACCACGGGGCCCACACGTCAACGAGACCAGAGCCCGCCCCACCACATCCGCGGCGGGGCCACCCGGTACCGGAAGACCGTTAACTCAGCTCGGCGAGCTTCGCCTCGATCTCCGCCAACTGCTGGCGCAACCGCTCGGCCTCCTCGGCCGCCTGCTGTCGCTGCTGGTCCACGATGTCCTCCACAACCGCCGCGACGGCGGGGGAGTCCAACGCCTCCACCATCGACACCGCCGCGCTCGCGCGCACCGGAACCGGCTTGGCGATCACCTTCGTGCCCTTAGAGGCCGAAACCGACCACTCGCCGTCCTTCCACGCCAACGTCACCGTCAGCTCGGGCGACGTCTTCGCCTTCGGTGCCTTCTTCCGTGCGGGCGGCACGCCACCCTGCGCGGGGACAACCGCCTCGACCTCGCTCATCGTTGAACCTTCCTCGCTGTCGCTTGAACCCTGACCACCGGACACACCGGCACTCAGCAAAGGGGCACCCGGAGGCGCCGTGTCAACAGGCGGGGGATCGACCTGTTTGGCGGTGTTCTTGCGGCTGAACTCGCCGCGCGCGGGCACTCGCAGTTCCGCCGTGGTGAACGGGAGTTCATCATGGCCAAACCGCACCACCACGAAATCACCTTCAGCCGGCTCCTCGAGCCGCACCACCTTCCCGACCTTTCCAGCTATCTGTCCGGCCGCGTCGGTGAACACCACCTTCGGATGCTTCCCCTGGGCCAGCGTCTCCGCCAATCCAGCAACATCCGATGTGGACAAACTCATATGGGGCGACCTCCTATCCTTTGATTCGAACACGCATGCGCATTTCTAGCAGGCCACTGCGACAAACAGCCGGTCAACGCACCGGCCACGTCCCCTCACTCCAACCACCGGGAACGAACCCGTCAGGGTCGTAGGGGGACCGTGTCAACACGAACGTGCCGAGATCCACATGCCGCACTCGGCCATCATCACCACGCACCACGCGCAGAGTTTCCCCGGCATAGTAACCATCAAGGCCGACCCACTCGTCGCTCCCCACCGGCCGAAACCGCGACGTCGACATCATTCCCGACACCGCGTCCAACCGCAGCCATCCGTCACCCTCCACACGCAGCAGACCCGCCGACGTGCCCCAGAACCAATACCCCGCCAAGCCCAACTCATCCGCCGGCACCGACTCCCGCGGCCGCCACGGACTCGGCATCACCGGCTCACACTCGTCCATGATCGACAACAACGCGTCCGACAACGACCACGGTTGCGACGGCGTCGTCGCGTTCATCACCATCACCACCCCGTCGCCCGACGACCGATCCACCCACAAACCCGCCTGGAACCCCGGCATCGACCCGCCATGACCCACCAGCCGACGACCACCCGAACCGCGCAACTGCCACCCCAGTCCATGCCCCGACACCCACTTCGGACCCTCCGCGACCGTCACCGTCTCCGTCATCTCCGCCAACGAATCCACCGACAACACCCCATTCGTCGCCCCACCAAGGAACGCCGCCCACCGCGCCAAATCCGCCACCGTCGACCACAACTGACCGGCCGGACCCATCGCCCCCGTCTCCTGCGACGGCTCCGGCACCACCACATCCGCGAACGGATGCACCGCGAACCCCCGAGCACACGGCGCGACCGGCGTCAACGACGTCCGCGACATCCCCAACGGCTCCAAAACCTCCTCCCGCACCACCGAAAACCAATCCCCACCCCGCAACCGCTCCACCAGCGCGCCCAACACCGCATAGCCCACATTGGAATAATGGTGCCGACGCCCCGCCACATGCTTTACCACCGACGCGTCCAACGCCCCCCACAAACCCGACGCGTCCACCCCGGGCGACCGCTCCCACCACGAACCCGGCAACTCCGCCGCGATCCCCGCCGTATGCGACAACAACTGCGCCACCGTCACATCCCCGAACACCGCGTCCGGGAAGAACCGCGACACCCGATCCGACAACGCCACCACACCCTCATCACGCAGCCGCATCACCTCCACCGCCACCACGGTCTTCGTGAT
>NZ_CBCRZX010000072.1:9444-15429 GCF_965137155.1 Stackebrandtia soli | reverse complement strand
CACCGCAGAAAGGCGTGGTCACGTACGCCCGCCCCACCAAGCCGAAAAGTCNCGNGCCGCCCCACCAGGCCGAAAGTCTCGCGCCGCCCCACCAGGCCGAAAGTCTTGGGCCACCCGGGAACGCCGTAACTTTTCGGGCCACCCGGCATGCCTGGAGAGTCTCGGACCACCCGGGAACGCCGTAACTTTTCGGGCCACCCGGTATGCCTGGAGAGTCTCGGACCACCCGGCAAACGCCGTGAGTTCTCACGCCACCCGGCATGCGCCGAAAGGCTCGGGCCTGATCGGGTCGGGCCGTACGTCATGATGAGCGGGTGACACGACTCCTGGCCGTTCGAGACATCCGAGCCATCGCCGACGCCCTGTCGGTCAAACCGACCAAGACCCTCGGGCAGAACTTCGTCATCGACGGCAACACCGTCAACCGCATCGCCGACGCGGCCCGCCTCGCCGCCGACGACGTGGTGATCGAAGTCGGCCCAGGCCTCGGCTCGCTCACTCTCGCGTTGCTGCCGCGCGCTGCGCACCTGCACGCCGTCGAGATCGACGGACGTCTCGCGGGCGCGCTCGCCGCCACCGTCGCCGCCAGAGCCGAAGACCAGGCGGAGAAGCTGTCCGTCCACCATCGTGACGCGATGACGGTGCGCCCCGACGACTTCGACCCGCAGCCGACGGCGCTCGTCGCGAACCTGCCGTACAACGTCGCCGTCCCCGTTGTCCTGCATCTGTTGTCGGTGCTGCCGAGCCTGCAGAAGGGCCTCGTCATGGTGCAGGCGGAGGTCGCCGACCGACTCACCGCCCCTCCCGGATCCAAAGTGTACGGAGTGCCGAGCGTGAAGCTCGCCTGGTACGCGTCCTCGAAACGAGCGGGCAGCGTCCCGCGCGGCGTGTTCTGGCCGGTGCCCAACGTGGACTCGGGACTCGTGGCGTTCACCCGCCGCGAACCACCACCGGGCAACCGGAAGGACGTCTTCGCCGTCGTCGACGCCGCGTTCGCCCAGCGCCGCAAGACATTGCGGGCCGCCCTGGCCGGGTGGGCGGGGAGCCCGCAGGAAGCCGAGCGCATCCTCGTCGCGTCCGGAGTCGACCCGAAGGCGCGCGGCGAAACACTCGACGTCGCCGCGTACTCGCGGATCGCCGCGAACCGGGGGGAGCGGACGTGACCGAGGAAGCCATCATGGAGTCCAGCGCCGTGCGGGCCCGGGTGCCCGCCAAGATCAACCTGCATCTCGGCGTCGGTGACGTGCGGCCCGACGGCTATCACCGGCTTCGCACCGTCTACCAGGCGATCTCGGTATACGACGAACTGATCGTCAAGAACGCGCCGACACTGCGCATGTCCCTCACCGGCGAAGGCGAGGGCGAACTTCCGCTCGACGACGACAACCTCGTCATCCGCGCGGCGCGCGCGCTCGCCGAAGAGCACGGTGTCACCGCGGGCGCGGACATCCAACTCCACAAACGCATCCCGCTCGCGGGCGGGCTCGCGGGCGGCAGCGCCGACGCGGCGGGGGCGCTCCTGGCGTGCGCACGGCTGTGGGGCGTCGACGTCGACACGGCCAGCCTCGCGGCGATCGGGGCCCGGCTCGGCAGCGACATCCCGTTCTGTTTGTACGGCGGCAACGCGCTCGGAACGGGCCACGGGGAACGGATCGAGAGCCTTCCGGTCGGCGCGACCCTTCACTGGGTCGTCGCCGTCGCCGACGGGCAACTGTCGACACCCCGCGTCTATTCCGAATTGGATGATCTGCGGGCCGCCGGTGTCGGGGAGTACCACGGAGACACGGACGCGCTCGTCACGGAGCTGCGTGTCGGAGACGCGGAGAGCGTCGCGCCGCTGCTGCACAACGACATGCAGGCCGCCGCGATCGGGCTGCGGCCCGCCATCGCGGAAGTGCTCGACGTCGGTCTCGCGGACGGCGCGCTCGCGGGCATGGTGTCCGGCTCCGGACCGACGGTGCTGCTGCTGGCTCGCGACGACCACCACGCGCACGCCCTCGCCGGGCGCGTTCGGCTGCGCGGTGTCGCCCGCGACGTCCTGACGGCGCACGGACCCGTTCAGGGAGCGCACTTGTACTGACCCCCTCGCAGGGAGAGCGTTCTCGGGAGGATCGCCGGGGCGTGGCGGAAACCGCGAGAATGCTTGCGGCGTAACGATACTGGCGCCATGCGCGGGTTCGAATCGGGTGGGTCGGGGGCCTCCGGCCTCCTCCCCAAGGTCGACGCTACCCCCACAACGCTGAAGCCACGCTAAAGCCGGCTGAAGATCCCTTCAGGATCGAGTCGCGTCGACGGCCGTGGCACCAGTGTCGCGCCACGGCCGTCCATTGCGCGGAAGCCGGATCTCCGTGTGGGTTCCGTCGCGGCGTTGCGGTCCGTCCGCACCGTGCTCCGGTCCAGCCAGAACCGGTGCGTGGACACAACTTCGACCACTTGGAACCGCTCGAAGAGCACTCCCGCTCACGCTCTAGTGCCCTCGGTCGAGCCATTCCTGAAGGTGGGGCTTCTCCGCCCCGATCGAGGTCGTGTCACCGTGCCCGGTCAGGACCACCGTGTCGTCGGGCAACGGGAACAGGCGTTTCGTGATCGAGTCGATGATCGTGTCGAAGCTGGAGTACGACCGCCCCGTCGTGCCCGGGCCGCCGTTGAACAGCGTGTCCCCGGAGAACAGGACGGGACGCGCGGCGCCGTCCCATTCGAGGCCCTCGGCCGCGAACCAGCAGGTCGAACCGGGGGAGTGCCCCGGTGTGTGAATCGCCCGCAGCGTCACACCGCCGACGTCCACTGTGAGCCCGTCGATCACGCCGACGTCCGGAATGACATCGGGATAGACCATCGCCCACAAGACCTCGTCGTCCGGGTTGAGGTACACCGGCGGCGTCGAGCCGTCGGCGGCGAGCGCCCGCCTGGTCTCGTCGACGGCGCGGATGTGGTCGTCGTGCGCGTGCGTCAGCAGGATCGCGACGACCCGGCGGCCAGCGACCGTGTCGACGATCGCCTGCGGATTGTGCGCCGGGTCGAAGACCACGACTTCGGTGTCGTCGCCGACGATCCAGACGTTGTTGTCGACGTCCCACGTCCCACCGTCCAAAGAGAACGTTCCGGACGTGACGAGGTGGTCGATGCGCGCCATCAGAGCACCACCACCGAACGCAGCACCTCGCCGCGGCCCATCTTCGCGAAGGCCTCCTCGACGCCGTCGAGGGCGATCCGCTCGGACACGAACTTCTCCAACGGCAACCGGCCCTGCTTGTACAGGTCGACGAGCATCGGGAAGTCACGGTCGGGCAGGCAGTCGCCGTACCACGACGACATGAGCCGCCCGCCCCGTCCGAACACGTCGGCGAGCGGGATGGTCAGCTCCATCTCCGGCGTGGGGACACCGACGAGGACGACGGTCCCGGCGAGGTCGCGCGCGTAGAACGCCTGCCGCCACGTGGCGGGAATCCCGACCGCGTCGATGACGACGTCCGCGCCGAAGCCGTCGGTGAGTTCCTGGACGGCGGAGACGACGCCCGCCTCGTCGAGGCCCTTCGAGTCGATCGTGTGGGTCGCGCCGAGTTCCTTCGCCCACTCCAGTTTCCGCTGGTCGACGTCGACGGCGATGATCGGCGACGCGCCCGCGAGGTGCGATCCGGCGATCGCGGCGGCGCCGACACCTCCGCAGCCGATGACCGCGACGGACTTTCCTCGCGTCACCTGCCCGGTGTTGATCGCGGCGCCGATGCCCGCCATGACGCCGCAGCCGAGCAGACCGACGACCGCCGGGTCGGACTCGTCGACCTTCGTGCACTGTCCAGCGGCGACGAGGGTCTTCTCCGCGAAGGAGCCGATGCCGAGAGCGGGCGACAGCTCGGTGCCGTCGGTAAGGGTCATCTTCTGTGTCGCGTTGTGGGTGGCGAAGCAGTACCAGGGCTCGCCGCGTTTACACGCGCGGCAGTCGCCGCAGATCGCCCGCCAGTTGAGGACGACGAAGTCGCCGACCGCGACGTTCGTGACGTCCGGGCCGATCTCGGCGACGATCCCGGCGGACTCGTGGCCCAGCAGATACGGGTAGTCGGCGCCGATGCCGCCTTCGCGGTAATGCAAGTCGGTATGGCACACGCCGCACGACTTCACGTCGACGACGACCTCGCCTGGGCCGGGATCGGGGATGACGATGTCGGTGAGCTCGACCGGTGCTCCCTTCGCCCTCGCGATGACTCCCTTGACTGTCGTGGGCATGCGTTACTCCTGCTCGATAGCGTGGACCGTGGCTGACGAGCGACGCACGACCGCGCTCCGCGTCGTCTGTCCGCAGCTTACGTGGGAGTGCCGCCGCCGTCCGTCCCCGATCGTTCACAGACGTGGCATACCGGGAGAGCGGTTCGACGAGAACACCGCAGGACATGATGGACGATCGTTCGGTTGCGGCCCCGATTTCGGCGGTCGGGGTCGCGGTCGAGGGCGTGGCGACCGGTGGGTCGGTCGTGGTCGGATTCCGTCGAACCACTCGTAGTGCGGGGAATGCTTGCGGCGCAACGATACTGGCGCCATGCGCGGGTTCGAATCGGGTGGGTCGGGGGCCTCCGGCCTCCTCCCCAAGGTCGACGCTACCCCCACAACGCTGAAGCCACGCTAAAGCCGGCTGAAGATCCCTTCAGGATCGCCCGGAACGGGAACCGTCGAACAGCGAACAGCGAACAGCGAACCGCCGAACCGCCGAACCGCCGGACCGCTCACAGGCGTCAGCGGTCAGCGGTCCGGCGAATGGCGGCGCCGCCGCGTATCCGGCGACGACGGCGCCCGTGAAGTCACATCGCGCGGGTCACCAGGGCGGCGAGTTCGTCGGTCTCGAAGCGGATCGGGTTGTTGCCCAGGCGTTCCACGTTCACCTTGCCCGCGAGCGCGTGCGCCTGCTCGGCCGTCGTCACACCGACATTGGACAGTCGCATCTCGAGTCCGAGTTCTTCGCACAGGCGCCGGAAGCGGTCGCGGGCGTGGTCGCCGTCGACCGAGCCGAGGACGTCGAGGACGCGTCGCATCGCGTCGGCGTGTTCGGCGGCGCTGATCCCCGGCTGGAGGCGGGTGGGGTCCGCGTCGGCGTGCGCGGCGATGAACTCGCCGAGGGTCAGGGCGACGGCGTGGCCGTGGCTCGGTCCGTAGCCTTTCGTGATGCCGTACGAGAGGGCGTGCGCGGCGGTGGTCTTGGAGACGTCGATGGCGCGCCCGGCGAGGTGGCTGCCGAGGGCCATGGTCGTCGCGTTGTCGGCGTCGGGTTCGTTGACGAAGCCGGGCAGCGCGTCGAACAGCAGCGGGAGCGCCTCGGCGGCGTACGCGCGGCTGGTGTCGGTGGCGCCGACGGACCACAGGCTCTCGGTGGCCTGGGCGAAGGCGTCGATGCCGGACGTTGCGCGCTGGTACGTCGAGGAGCTGAGTGTCAACAGTGGGTCGATGATGACGGTGTCCGGCAGCATCGCCGGTCCCGCGATCGAGTTCTTGGAGTCTCCGATGTAGACGACGGCGAAGTGGGTGGCCTCGCTGCCGGAGCCGGAGGTCGTCGGCGCGAGGACGAGTTTCAGGGAGCGCTCGGTGACGGGGGCGTTGGCGCGGATGGCGTCGTGCAGTTCGGTCTCGTCGGTGATGGACTGGTAGGCGCACAACAGTTTTGACATGTCCATCGCGGAGCCGCCGCCGACGCCGACGATGACGTCGGGTTCGAACTCGTCGGCGATGCGCAGGCCTTCGATGAGGTCGGCGGCGTCGGTGTTGGGGGCGTAGTCGCTCCAGCGGCGCACCTCGGCCACGTCGTCGAGTTTGTCGAGCAGGCGTACGGCGCCGGACGCCTTGAAGGAGCGGCCGCCGCAGACGAGCAGCACTTTCGACGCTCCGAGGGCCGTGACGGCGTCGGCGGTCTGGAGGATCGCGTCGGCGCCGAAGCGGACGTCACGGTCGGTGGGCAGCACAGTTACTCCTTTGAGGATTGTCCATGATATGCGCGTGGCC
>NZ_CBCRZX010000072.1:0-9434 GCF_965137155.1 Stackebrandtia soli | reverse complement strand
GTCCGGGATGGACCGACGGCACGTGTTCGTCGCGTTGGTCGTCATTACCGCAGGGCGGCGATGAACGCGTCCTTGCTCTCGGCCGGGGTGCGGGTCGGCCGCCCCAGGTCGGCGCGGCTGCCGGGCTTGACCTTCAGCTCCAGCAGGCTCGGCCCGCCCTCTTCGCGGAGTTTCGCGACGCGGGCGGGCAGTTCGGAGAGGTCGCCCGTCGCGGTCGCGTAGCGGTACCCGAGGGCCCGCGCGGCGGCCGGAATGTCGACCTTGTCGATCGACGTGGGCTGTCCGCCGACGCTGTCGTGGACGCCGTTGTTGAAGACGACGTGGAAGTACGTCGACGGCGCGTGGTCGGCGATGACGGCGAGGCTGCCGAGGTGCATCAGCAGGGCGCCGTCGCCGTCGAAGCACCACACCTCGCGGTCGGGTTCGCTCATCGCGACGCCGAGGGCGATCGCGCTCGCGTGGCCCATGCCGCCGACGGTGAGGAAGTCCCGGTCGCCGCTCTCGTCGGCGTTGACGCGGTACTCGAACAGCTCACGGCTGAGCATGCCCGTCGTCGACACGATCGCGGCGTCGGAGCCGACGGCCTTCGTCAGGGCGATGAGCGCGTCCTCGCGAGTCGGCAGCGTCGTCTCCGGCTTCGGCAGCTTCGGGCCGCCCGAGAAGGTGCCCTTCTCGACGAGCAGCACGTACGGCGTCTTCTTCTCGACGGCCTCGGCGAGCGCCTCCTCGACGAGCTTCTCGGCTTCGTCGGGGTCGTGCGGGAGGATCGACCACGGCAGGTCCATCGCCTCGACGAGTTCACGCTGGACGCGACCCTGCTTGACGTGCTGGGGCTCGTCCTTGACGCCGGGCTGGCCGCGCCAGCCGACGACGATCAGCATCGGGATGCCGTAAACGTCGGCGTCGGCGAGCGACAGCAGCGGGTTGACGGTGTTGCCGAACCCGGAGTTCTGCATGTAGACGACGGCCGGGGTCGACGTCTTCAGGTAGTGGCCGATGGCCAGGCCGACGGCAGCGCCCTCGTTGGCGGTGATGACGTGCCGCTCGCGCGGCAGGTTCGCCATGATGTGGCTGCCGAGCTCCTTCAACAGCGAGTCGGGGACGCCCGTGAACAGGCTGACCCCGGCCGAGCTGAGGTGGTCGGTGAACCGCTTCGGATCGATGCTCATCAGGATTCGTTCTCCGGGATGATCGCCAGGGCTTCCTTGATGTTGGCGATCTCGGAGTCGACCTCGGCGGACCGGCTGTTCTCCAGGATCGACTTGGCGACCTTCGACATCGACTTGTACGCCGCGCGCATGAGGTGGTTGGCGTAGATGACGACGTTGACGCCCTTGTCGGCGAGCTCCGCCTCGGTGACCTTGTTGTAGCTGGTCGGGACGACGACGAGGGGGACCTTCTTGTCGAACTTCGCGAAGTGGTCGCAGAACTCGTAGACCTCGTCGGGGGACTTGTTGCGCGAGTGGATCATGATGCCGTCCGCGCCGCCCTCGATGTAGGCCTTGGCGCGCGTGACCGCGTCGTCCATGCCCTTTTCGAGGATGAGGGACTCGATGCGGGCGATGATCATGAAGTCTTTCGTGACCTGGGCCTTCTTGCCGACCTGGATGCGGTGCACGAAGTCTTCGATGGAGGACTGGGTCTGCTCGACCTCGGTGCCGAAGAGCGAGTTGCGCTTCAGGCCCTCCTTGTCCTCGATGATGACGGCGGAGACGCCGAGGCGCTCCAGCGAGCGGACGGTGTAGCTGAAGTGCTCGGGCTTGCCGCCGGTGTCGCCGTCGAAGATGAGCGGCTTGGTGGTGACCTCGAACAGGTCGTTGATCGTCTGGAGGCGCGAGGAGATGTCGACGGCCTCGATGTCGGGCTTGCCGCGCGCGGTCGAGTCGGTCAGCGACGACGACCACATGCCGTCGAATTCGACGGTGCGGCCCTCGTGCTCGGCGGTCGTCGTCTCGATGATCAGACCAGTCAGTCCATTGTGCGCTTCGAGGATGCGGACGATGGGCTTGTTGTCGATGAGGCGGCGCAGCCGGGACAGGCGGACGGCGGGGGTGGTACCGACCTCCTTCACGGACTTGTTGAGCGCGGTCGAGGAGATGCCCTCGGTGTAGGCGACCTCGACGAGTTCGCCTCCCCACTTCTCCAGAGTCTCGATGACCCGCTGACGGGTCTGCGCCTGCACGCCCGTGCGCCAGTCGTCACCGTGGACGACGAAGTTGGGCTTGACCTTCTCCAGGTTCTCGACGTAGTCGAGCGTTTCCTGGGGGATGACGGCGGCGACGCCCTTGATGTTCTCGACGACGGCCTTGCGCTGGTCGTACGACATGTGCGGCAGCCGCTTGTAGCTGGCGATGGCCGCGTCGGTCAACAGCCCGATGGTCACGTCGCCCAGCTCGGCGGCCTTCTGGAGGATGTTGATATGCCCGGGGTGGACGAGATCCGCGCTCATCCCCACATACACGGTGGGTTTGCTCGACAAGATGGCTCCTTGACTAGGTAATTGATCTTGGCCCACCTCCGTTGGCGGACACGTGTGCATAGAGGCTCCGGCGTGATGCCGTCCTGCTACGAAGCTTCCTGACGCTTCGCTCTGTTTCGTCGTCGAAGGCTTCCGCGCGCAACCCGGCACGAGGAACCTGCTCCGCCGCGCACCGCTCGGCCCGGAAGCTTCTCGCTACGGATGATCATGTGAACCGAAACCTCTTATCGCTGGCCGTTGAGACAATACCTCTCGGTGTTCGTCTTTCGTTTACACGGCCGTGACTCGATCGACGGGAAAACGGACGAAACCGGAACGAGTCGACTTCTCTATCCCGTTGGCGGCGACGTCATCGGGCACCCTGCCCGGTCGGCGTCAGATAGCAGTCCCTGGCCGCGTCCGCGAAGGCGTCCCTATAGGACTCGGTCGGGAAGTCGCCCAGGTAGTACCGCTTCATCGCGGCGCGCTTGTCCGCCAACGGATCGACGTCGAGCAGTTGCTCGCACACCTTGTCGAGGCCGACTCCGTCGGCGGCCACGCGGTACGCGGCGGCGGCGAGCGGCAGCTCCGCCGCGAGACCGTCGCCGAGGTTCGTCATGTCGGTGATCGCGAACGGCCGTTCCGAGTACAGCCAGTCGGACGCGGCGCCGGACACGTCGCACACCATCACGTCGGCCGCGTTGATGCAGTCG
This sequence comes from Stackebrandtia soli, assembly GCF_965137155.1. NCBI lineage: Bacteria > Bacillati > Actinomycetota > Actinomycetes > Glycomycetales > Glycomycetaceae > Stackebrandtia > Stackebrandtia soli. The sequence goes on along the minus strand of NZ_CBCRZX010000072.1, from coordinate 6,263 downwards.
ATGAGACTCATGTCGACGCTGGTGCGACGGCCGAACAGGTGGCGGCGGCCCGTGCGTTCGGCGTCGGCCGCGAGCAGCCGCTCCACCGCGTCGAGCTGCCGCGCGGCGGCCGGGTTGCGGCGGGTGTACGGGTGCGGCCGGACGATCATGGTGACGCCGCGTGCGAGCATCGCCTCGCACAGGCGCTCCGCCAACGGCAGCGAACAGAAGTTCACGTCCGACGACAGGCCGGTCCACGTCGGCGCGTACAGGCAGACCACGTCGTCACCGGTGCGCGCGGGCCGGACGTCGACGGCGGAGGCCTGCGGGTGACCGACGAGCCGGAAGTGCGACGTCGGGATGTCGATGCCGTGGTTGTGGTACCGGTCGACACCCGCCTGACCCGCGACGAAGATCCGGTCGTACATCGCGCTGATCGGGTTGTAACTGGCGGGCTTGTCGCTGTCGCCGTGCATGAGCTGGACGTGTGTCAGGTGCGCGAAGCGGACGCACTGCGTGTTCTGCATGCTGTTGTTGACGTAGAACACGGCCCGGATCGAGTCGACCAGCGTCCGCTCCAGGTCGGCGACGCTCGGGGCGACGACGATCGGCGTCGAGGTCAGTGACGCGATCAGCGGGAGGAAGGCCTTGTCCCGCAGGATGATCACGTAGTCGTCGCCGAGGTCGTCGAAATACGGCAGCCACATCGACAACTGGTACTGCGATCCCGGTGGCGCGGCGAAGTGAATCGCGAAGCGCGGCGCGTGCGCGGTCACGGCGTCCTGGACGCCCGTGTCGGCCGTGTGCGCGTGCCGACGACGACCCCGCCACGACAGGACCGTCGCCGCGCCGAGCGCGAACGCGCCGACGCCGACCGCGACGGCGACGGGCCAGCCGGGAACGTTCGCCGCGCCGACGACGAGCAGCGCGATCGCGAGCGCCATCGACACCACGTAGACGTTGCGGGTGGACAGCGACGTCTTGACTCCTCGGCGGACCGTGAGGTTCGCCGTGAGGACGGTGGTGGACGTCAGTGCGGTGAGCAGGCGCGGCTCGAACGCGATGACCGCGACGAGGAGCACGCCGGCGATCGCGGCACCGGCGTCAGCGTCGGCCGCGGCGGCGGTGACGAGCGCGGCGACGGTGAGGGCGCGCCCGAGCGGGTTGTGGCCGAGACCGTCGAGTCGGTACGTGGTGAGCTGGTACGCGATGGCGATCGCGGCGAGCGCGTAGCCCGGCCATTGCTGGTCGAGGAGCGCGAACGCGGCGAGCGCGAGCACCGGTAGACCCGGCGGGATCAGCGTGTCCAGCAGTTTACGGATCATCGTTCACAGTGTCCTGTCGCGGAGTAGCCGGTCGGCGAGGTCGACGTCCTGCGGGTGGGTGACCTTGATGTTGTCGTCCGAGCCCGCGACGACGGCGATGGGGACGTCGGGCGCGTAGCGGCGGACGACGCCGCAGTCGTCGGTGGGGACGAACCCGGTGTCGGTGACGGCGGCTTCGTGGCAGCGAGCGAGCAGGCCGAGTCGGAAGGCCTGCGGGGTCTGCACGCGGCGCAGGCCGGCCCGGTCGGGCAGGTCGGTGACGAGGTCGACGTCGCCGTTCGACGATACGCCGACGATGGTGTCTGTCGTGGGAACGGCGAGGGTGGCGGCGTCGAAGCGGTCGAGGATCGCCGCGCAGGCGTCGACCTGGTCGACCGTCACGAGGGGGCGGACGGCGTCGTGGATCAGCACCTTCGTGTCGGGGTCCTCGTCGGCGAGGACCCCGAGCGCGGCCCTGGTGGAGGCGTCGCGGGTGGCTCCGCCCGGGCCGAGATGCCGGACGGAGTATCCATAGTGGTCTATGATCCGGCGGGCGGCGTCAACGTGCTCGGCGGGCATCAGGACGACGATGTCGTCGACGGATCGCGCGGCCGTGAACACGTCGAGGGTGTGCGCGAGGATCGGCTTCCCCGCGACGTCGAGGAGCTGCTTGGGTACGTCGGCCCCCATGCGTCGGCCGGTGCCGCCCGCCAGCAGGACCGCGACGGTCCTCGTCATGGCGCGGCGGGCACGGGCGCGGCGAGTTGGCGGTCCACGTCGCGTGCGGACAGGTAGAGCTTGTACGTGACGGCGGCTTCGACGAGGAGCACCAGCGCCATCGCGCCGATCGAGAACGCGGCGATGAGCGTCGTCAACGGGCCGACGATGAAGACGGCCATCTGGAACTCGACGCCCGAGAAGAGATGCGAGCGGACGCGGTGCCGCACCAGCGCGTCTCTCAGCCGGTTGAACCAGCCGAACCGCTGCTTGAAGGAGTGCTGGACGTCGACGACGACCGCGCCGTCATCGGCGGCCCGCTCGGATGCGGCGTCACCGAGGACGAGTTGCGCCTCGTCCTGGAGACGGAGCTGGTCGACGGACGTGCCGGCGCGCTCGGCGAGCTTCTGCCGCATGCCCCGGCGAGTGTCCTTCATGTACAAAGCGTTGAGGTAGCGGAACATGTCGCAGAAGACGACGCCGATCGCGAGGTACATGAACAGGACCTCGCCCGTCGCCGCGTACTGGCCGCCGAACAGCGCCACCGTGCACGCGAGCACCCGCAAGCGATCGAAGATGTAGTCGAGCCAGCCGCCGAACGCCGAACCGCCGCCGCGCAACCGCGCGAGCTTGCCGTCCATGCAGTCGATCGTGAAGCTCAGGTGGAACAGCAGCGCGCCGACCGCGAGGAACGGCCACGACGCCTGCCAGAAGCACACGGCCGCGCCGATGCCGAACACGAACGCCGTCACCGTCAGCACGTTCGGCGTGATCACACGCCACGGCGACACCAACCGCACCAGCGGACCGGCGACGGGATCGACGAGGAACACCGTCCACCACGCGTCTCGTTCTTTGTAGGTGGCCCGTATCTCGGCCCGAGTTACGCGTTTCACTGGTCTCCTTCGACACCCACGCGCGGCGCTCGGCCGCGACAGTCGGCCGACCATACCAAATCCGGCAATTACCGCCTTTGCCTCGCGGTCGCCTCCGAGACAGGCCCACGGCACCATGACGACATCGCTCCGACACCGTCCCGACGCCCGTTGGGAGCCCGCCGTTCCCACGCCGTTTCCGGCCTGGATTCATCGACCGGGTCGGCGGTAGCATTGACGCCGGTGAACGGCCCGGCCCAACGCGCACGCGAACACGTCGTAAAGTCTTCGGCTAACGCGTAAGCGCGAAACGTCGGCCACCGGGCGCGGCGAGGCCGCAACCGGCCACCCATCCACCCTTCCGGTTCCACCGAGGCGGTTGAATACAAGGCGATGACTGAGCAACCGATCATTGAGGCCCACAACCTCGGCGTCCGTTTCGCCGTGGGACGGCGCCGCAACGCCAAAATCCGCGAAATGTTCATCCACAAGGGCAAGCGCAGCCAGATCGGCGACGAATTCTGGCCCCTGCGCAACCTCAGCTTCGAGGTCCAACCCGGTGAGGCCATCGGGGTGATCGGGTCCAACGGCACCGGAAAGTCGACGCTCCTGAGACTCATCGCGGGCGTCCTCATCCCCGACGAGGGCACCGTCATCCGACGAGGGCGCGTGGCCCCGCTCATCGCCCTGTCCGCCGGGTTCTCCGGCGACCTCACCGGCCGCGAGAACGTCCAACTCGTCGCCTCGCTGCACGGCATGAGCCGCCAACAGCTGAAGGCCAAGTTCGACGAGATCGTCGCGTTCGCCGAGGTCGAGGACCACATCGACACCCCGGTGCGGCACTACTCGTCCGGGATGAAGGTCCGACTCGGCTTCGCCGTCATCTCGCAGCTGGAACACCCGATCCTGCTCGTGGACGAGGCGCTCGCCGTCGGCGACAAACGCTTCAAGAAGAAGTGCTACAAGGTCATGCGCTCGCTCCTCGACGAGGGCCGCACGCTCGTCCTCGTCTCCCACAGCGAGAAGGACCTGACGAAGTTCTGCAACCGCGGCATGTACCTCAACCGCGGCCAGCTCATCGTCAACGGCACCGTCGACGAGGCCCTCGCGGCCTACCAACAAGTCGAGGACGCGAAGGTGCCCGCCTGATGCGTGCGGTGCTGCTCGCCGACACCCCCACGACGAACGCACTGCTCGACGGGCACACCGTCTTCGACCGGCTCGTCGCGCAGTTGAACCGCTTCGACGTCACCGACATCACCGTCATCGCGCGGCCCGGCTGCGAGCCGAACCGCAACGTCACCGTGATCACGTCCGCCGATGTCGCGTCCGACCTCGCGTTCCTCGCCGAGTACGCCGACGCGAGCGACGAACCGACCATCGTCGCGTCCGCCGACGCGATCCTCGCCGACACCGCCGCCTCCCAGGTGTTGTCCGACCCGACCCGCCGCTCCGGCGCGCTCGTCGTCAGCGGCACCCACGACGGATCGCACGCGCCCCGACTGCGCCTCGAACGCGGCCTCGTCGTCTCCGTCGGCACGGACTTCCACGTCGCCCACGGCGCCAACGGGTACGGGGCCGGTCTCGCGAAGATCAGCGCCCCGTACGTACCGGACTGGCGGGCCGCGCTGCGACAGCTCCTCGCCGACGACGTGACCGCGCTGGCTCAGCGCGCCGACGCGTGGACCCTGCAACTGCTCGCCCTCGTCCGCGGCGGCGCCAAACTCACCGCCTACCAGGTGCCGGGCCTCGAATACCGACGCCCCGACGACGACGCCGACGCGACCACGCTGGTCGGCCGGATCGACGCCGTCGACGAGGACGCCGTCCGCATGGGCCTGTGCGTCAAACGCGACGACGATTTGTTCGCCACGTACTCGATCAGCACCTGGTCTCGGCACCTCGTCCGTTTCTTCGAGCGTCTGAAATGGACGCCCGTCGCCGTGACGTGGCTGTCGATCCTGTTCGCCGTGATCGCCGCCGGCCTGTTCGTCGAGGCGAGCCGCGTCGCCCTCATCGGCGGCGCCGTCGCGCTGTACCTCAGCTTCGCACTGGACTGTGTGGATGGTCAGCTGGCCCGGTACGCGCACCGCTTCAGCGCCTTCGGCGGCTGGCTCGACATGATCGCCGACCGCGGCAAGGAATACCTGATGTACGCGGGCCTCGCGGCGGGCGCCGCCGCGAACGGCCTCACCTGGGCCTGGCCCCTCGCGATCGCCGCGATCACCGTCCAGGTCGTCCGCCACATGATGGACACCTGGTACGGCACCATGCAGGACGCCGCGACCCTCCGCCAAGCGGAACAGTCACTGCTCGCGGGCTCCGACAAGTTCGCGCCCGCAGGCGGCGGGACGGGCGAGACCGGTTCGGCCGCCGTCCGCATCGGACGCCAGCTCGGCGCGCTGTCGGCGAAGTTCACGTCCCAACACCGTTCGCCGTCCTACTGGTTCAAACGCACCATCGTCTTCCCGGTCGGGGAACGCTGGCTCGTCATGGGCCTCGGCGCGGCGCTGTTCGACGGCCGGGTCGCGCTCGCGGCCCTCCTCGCGTGGCAGCTCCTCGCCTTCGCGTACACCCTCGCCGGGCGAACCCTGCGATCGTGGGCCGCGAAGGTCCCCGTGCTCGCCAGGGAAGGTGACGTGTCGACCCACCGCGACGACGGCCTGATCGCCCGCTTCGCGCGGGCGGGCGCCCCGCCGCTCCCCGTCGCCGCGCTCGCCTTGGCGCTCATCGTCTCGTCACTCGTGCTCATCGTGTCGACACCGGGCTTCGCTCGTGGGGCGGCCGCACTCGCGGGCATCCTGTTCGTCGCCGTCGTCGCGACCGCGAGGAACCCGCACTCGGGACCGCTCGACTGGCTCGTCCCGGCCTGCCTACGCGCGGGCGAGTTCGGCATGATCATCGCTTGTGGACTCGCTGCCGACGTACCGGCCCCGCTGGTGTACGCGCTGCTGTTCGTCCTCTCGCTGTACCACTACGACCTCGCCGCCCGGATCGACAAGGCGGCCTCGCCGCTGGACTCGCGCGCCTTCGGCCTCGGCTGGGACGGCCGCACCGCCGTCGTCCTGCTGTCGCTGATCCCCGGCCTCGGCGTGGTCGTCTTCGCGGCGCTGACCGTGTACATCGGGGTCGTGTTCCTCGGTGGCGCGCTCCTGGGTCGACGGATCGCGTCCGCCACGAGGAAGGGCACCCCCACGCCCGCCCCCGCGCTCTAGGCACCCGCCGCTCCATTCTCGGGGTCGCCTACGGCGGGCCTCCTGGCCAGTCAGACCGGACCGAGCACCGCACCGTCCACTCCGCTTGGTTGGGCAAATGTCGAAAACACGCCTGATTTCGCAATTTGCCCAACCAAGCGGTACTTTTGCCCAACCAAGCGGTGGCGGGTGGG
>NZ_CBCRZX010000071.1:0-16494 GCF_965137155.1 Stackebrandtia soli | reverse complement strand
CTACACCTGGCCGCGAGCGCTCGCGGGAGTCGCTCAGCTGGCGCTCCAACGTCTCGACATCCTGCTGGTGGCGAGCCTGCTCGGTTTCGCCGAGGCCGCCGTGTACACCGTGGCCACCCGGTTCGTCACGCTCGGGCAGTTGGCGACCGGCGCGATCGGGACTGCCGCGCAACCCCGCCTGGCGACCTGCATGGGGCGCGGTGACTACGCGACGGCTCGGGCGCTCTACCAGACGACGACCGCGTGGATCGTCCTGGCGACCTGGCCGCTGTTCCTGACGACGGCGGTCGCGGCGCCGTTCTATCTGGGGCTGTTCGGCCCCGAGTACACAGGGGACGACGCGGTCGCGGTCGTGTGGGTGCTGGCGGCGGGGATGGTCCTGTCGAGCGGCTGTGGCGTCGTCGACATGGTGCTGTCGATGGCGGGCCGGACCAGTTGGCAGCTCTACAACGTGTGCGCCGCGCTCGCCGTGAACGTCACGATCGATCTGCTGTTGATTCCGCGTTGGGGCATCCTCGGCGCGGCGATCGGCTGGACGGCCGCGCTGGCCGTCAACAACCTGATCCCCTTGTGCCAGTTGGCTTTCACCTTTGGTTTGCACCCGTTCGGACGGTCGACGACGCGGGCGATGGCGCTCGCGGCGGCCTGTTTCGTGGTGCCGCCGTTGGCCGGGGAGAGCTTTGGCTCGACCGCGCTCGTCGTGTCGGTGATGGCGGCCGTCGGCTGCTATCTGGCGACCGCCTGGCGTTTCCGAGCGACCTTGATAAGACCGGCAACTACGTGAGGATGGGAACCGATGCGCACCGATTACACCGAGGTATTCCGCGACCCGGACGCGGTCAACAAGTACGCGGAGGAGGTGTACGCGGAGGGGTCGTTCTCCTCGGTCGTGTCGGCGCGCCAGGAGCAGTGGTTGCGCGGTTTCGTCGCTCAGGCGTTCGCGACGCCACCGGTCCAGCACGATTTCGCGTGCGGGACGGGCCGCGCGATGCGGATGCTGGACGGGGTGGTGGCGGCGGCACACGGCTACGACACCTCGGAGGCGATGCTGGACAAGGCGCGGGATCTGGGCACACCGGGGCGGCTGCATGTCGTCTCGGAGACGGGGCCGTTGCCGACGAGCGACGAGCGTCCCGCCGTCGTGACGATGTTCCGGTTGCTGCTCAACGCGTCCGAGCCGGTCCGTGATCGGGCGTTGGACTTCGCGGCGGGCATGCTGCCGGACACGGCGGCCGGGCTGCTCATCTGCGAGAACCACGGCAGCGCCTCGTCGCTGCGGCATCTGCGGGCGCTCTTCGGTCGGACGGATCCGGAGTGGTTCGCGGAGCTGAGGCACTCCGACGTGGTGGGTCTGCTCGGGCGGCATGGCTTCGAGGTGGTGGCGCGGCAGGGTTTCACGATGCTGACGCGAGGTTGTTACGAGCGGGCGCCGCTCTCCTGGGTCGCTCCGGGGCTGGATGATCTGGTGTCTCGGCGGCGCTGGCTGGCGCGGTACGCGACGGACGTCGTGTACATCGCCCGACGCCGACGGCCTCGCCGGGTGCGTCCGCGTCAACCGGTTCTCTGAGGCGGGCCCGGCGCGTTCGGGCCGGGCCGATCGGTTTCGCTCCGTCGTTCCGGGGGAGGGGTACCCCCACGCTGGTCGTCGTCCACGACGCGCGATCGGCCGGTTAAGACTGGGCCGGGTCACGGTCCGACGGTCGGCCCGGTGGCGCGCCGCGTTCGAGCGTCAGCGGCGAAGGCCTCGGAGTCCGCAGCGGACGAGCAGACCCGCCGCGACGGGAACGTCCTGGGCGTACCGGGAGAACAGTCGGCGCGGCTCGGATGCCAAGCGGTGCAGCCATTCCACGCCACCGCGTTGCATCCACACGGGTGCCCGGTTCCGGATGCCCGCCACGAAGTCGATGGCGGCGCCGCATCCGAGGAACCACGCGGACGGCAGTCGCCGAGAGAGCCTTTCGATGAGTCGTTCCTGTTTGGGGAAACCGAGACCGACGAAGACGATGTCGGCGTCGCTGACGCGCAGGTCGGCGACGAGCATGTCCATCGTGTCGGTGTCGCGGTCGAAGCCGATCGGTGGGCTGCACGCCCCCGCGACGTGCAGGCCGGCGCAGGTCGCGGCGAGCCGGTCACCCGCGATGGCGGCGGTCGCCCGATCACCGCCCGGGGCGCCGCCGATGAGGTAGACGCGGCGCCCGTCGGCCGCGGCGGCGTGCGACAGGCTCCAGATGAGGTCGCTTCCCGCGACCCGTTCGGGAAGGCTGCTGCCTTCGAGCCGGGACGCCCACACCAGGGGCGCGCCGTCGGCGACGATCAGATCGGAGTCGGCGACGTGGCGGCGGGCGTCGGGGTCTCGGCGGACCTGACGCAGAATGTCCACATTGGGGGTGACGATGCGCCCCCCACGGCCGTCGGCGAGGCACCGTCGGACGTGGCTCACGACTTCGGGACCGGTCAGCGGGTCGAACGCGAGCCCGCCGAGCGCGATCCGGGGACGCGGTGGCGTCACGGTCGCTTCACCAACAGTTGTAATCATGTTCACGCGGGTCGACGCTAGTGGCAACCACCACCGAAGGTGGTCATTTCGGCGCTTCCCTTGTCTTTTCCCAAGTCCGCGCGGCTTTGGGCGTGTCCTTTCGGGTACCTGAACCGGTTATACAGATGAGGATCGTCGACGGGGGGCGAAACATGTCTGATTCGGACACACGTACCAGGGTTGTCTTCATCGGCGGGTTGGGCCGCAGCGGAACGACCCTCCTGGAGCGGTTGCTCGGTCAGCTTCCCAAGACCTTGCCGCTCGGGGAGGTCGCCCACCTGTGGGAGCGCGACGCGCGCGACGACGAGAGCTGCGCCTGCGGGTCGGTGTTCTCCTCGTGCGAGTTCTGGCAGCGGGTCGGGAAGTCGGCGTTCGGGGGTTGGGACGGCGTCGATCTGGATCGGATCGCGGAGTTGGCGAGCACGGTCGACCGGACCAGGTTCATCCCGACCTTGGCGGCCCGGCACCTGAGGGAACCGCACGCCGCGCTCGTCGCCGAGTACTGCGGTTACTACGAGAAGCTGTACACGGCGGCGGCGCGGGACGCGGGTGCGCGGATCGTCATCGACTCGTCGAAGCACGCCTCCCTCGCCTACTGTCTAAGGTGGAGTGAACGGATCGATTTGCGGGTGATGCACGTCGTACGGGATTCGCGCGGCGTCGCGTACTCGTGGACGAAACGCGTCCGCCGCCCCGAATCGTCCGACGGGGACGAGATGACGCGTTATTCCCCCGCGCGCGCCGCGATGCTGTGGAACGCGCAGAACGCCGCCTTCGGTCTGCTGCGGCGGCGCGGCGTCCCGGTGCGGCGAGTGCGGTACGAGGAGTTGATGGCGAACCCGCGCGCGATGGTCGCCCGGCTCGCCCGGTGGATGAAGCACCCCGTCGAGGAGGACCACCTCCGGTTCATCGGCGACGACTACGCGGACCTGGGGCCGAGCCATTCGGCGGCGGGCAATCCGATGCGGTTCACGGTCGGGCGCGTGGCGTTGCGACACGACAACGCGTGGAGGACGAACCTCCCGGCATCGCGCCGTCGGCTGGTATCTACTTTGACTCGTCCGCTGCTGCGCAGGTACGGGTACCGCGACGGCGGGATCGCCGTCCCGGCCGCTCAGCCCACCGACGACGTCACTATCCCCATAGGAGTTCGCCATGAGTGACTGGCCATCGATCGGGGTCGTGGTCCCGACGCACCACCGGCCGGAACAGCTGCGTGCCACCCTCGCGGCCATCCGAGCGCAGGCCTATCCGGGGTACGTCGAGACGGTCGTCGTGTTCGACCGCGCCAAGCCCGACACGAGTCTCGAAAGTGCCGACGAACACCCGGTCCGGGTCGTCAAGAACAGTCGGACACCGGGCCTGGCGGGCGCGCGCAACACGGGAATCACCGCCCTGGACACAGATCTGGTCGCGTTCTGCGACGACGACGACGTGTGGCTGCCCGGCAAGCTCACCGCGCAGGTCGCCGCGCTCGGCGCCGACTCGGAGATGGTGACGTGCGCGATCAACGTCCTGTTCCAGGGTCGAGTGACCCCACGGACGGCGGGGCGAAGGATCATCCGACAGGTCGACCTGTTGCGCTCGCGCATGATGATGGTGCACGCGTCCACGTTCCTGATTCGACGGACGGCGCTGTTGGGTGGGCTCGGGCTCGTCGCCGAGGACGCCCCGGGAAGCCAGAACGAGGACTGGGATCTGCTGCTGCGGGCGGCCAGGCGAGCGCCGATCGTCCATGTCGACACGCCCTATACGAACGTCCATTGGGGTGGATCGTTCTTCGAGACGCGTTACGACACGAAGATCTCGTCGCTGCGATGGATGCTCGATCAGCATCCGGAGTTGCACGGCAGCCCGATCGGCGCGGCCCGCGTCTACGGGCAACTGTCGTGTTGGCACGCCGCGATCGGCGATCGCCGAGGGGCCCTGCGGTGGGCGCGTCTCGCCTCGCAGTCGCAGTGGAGGGAGCCGCGCGCGATGATCGGCGCCGCCGCCGCGCTCGGCCTCGTGAAGGTGCCCACCGTGATGGGTTTCCTGCATCGGCGCGGTCGCGGAATCTGACTGTCGCCCACGCGGAACCTCGCCGGCCGCAACCGTTGTGCCCGGCGTTATGGTGCCCGTTCGGATCTCGAAGGGCTGGCCGGGGATCGCTACGGTGTCGACATGCGTATTCACCCCCACGACCACGGCGACGGCTCGAGTCTGGTCGCCTTCGCGGGCGGGCTGTTCGCCATCTGGATGGTGCTCGGGCCGTTCTACGCGTGGCGGCTCGCGGCCGACAGTTTGGTCGCGATGGAACCGGTCCCCGTCGAAACGCTGTGCCCGGCGTTGTCACCGCTCAGCGGCGACGTCGAGTACGACGAGGCCAACGACGTGTGCACGGCGACAACGGAGCTTGTCCCGGAAGGCGGCCTTCCCGCCCGAACGGTCGCCGTCGACATCTCCGCCGACGTCATCGGTGCACGCGAGGCGTTGCGAAGCGGAACCCCGAGCATGCGTGCCGCGGCGCATCCGTGCGTCGGCCCGGCGGTGACGCCGGAACCGCCGCTCGTCGACGCGGATTTCGTCACCGAGCACTGTGTCCACCTCAAGGAATACGATCCGGGGTTCGAGGCCGAGTTCGCCGCACCCGGCCAGCGGATCACCGTGGGCGGGATCTTCGATCCGGCCGTCGCGGTCACGCCCGGCGAACGCGAGCAGCTTGAGACGCTCGTCCGTGAGGTCACCGAGTCCACCGTGGCCGTCCTCAATGGGAATAGCGGTCAGGTCCGGGATCTGTGGCAGTTGCGGTGGCAGGGGACCGTGCTGGGCATGGGGTTGCTGGTGACAGCCGCCGGGGCCGGGTGGCTTGGGGCACACCGATTGTGGCGAGCCCACATCGTCCTGAGGCTCGTCGGCGGAGTACCCGCGGCACCGGCGGCTCCCGTCATGATGCCCGCCGTCGTCGTACTCGCCACGTTGGCGTTGGGCACGGGCGGCGCGATCTCTCCGTATCCGTCGAGCCCGGCGTTCTACGAGCCATCGGTCGGTGATGGTTCGGAGTGGACGATGCGGCCACCTGCGGCGGAGGACCCGGTGTTGGACCGGATCGCCCCGGCCGCGTCGGAGATGGCGGCGATCTGTGTGGATCTCCGCGGATCGCTGTCGAAGACGGGTGACGCGTCGAGCGGACCGAACATCGGCGATCAGTACTGCGAATATCGCGTCACGATTGACGGCGAGGAGGTCGAGGTGAGGTTCGCGTGGGCCGCCGTCGTCCCGGATCTGATTCCCGTCGATCCTGCGGTTCGCGACATCTGCGCCGGTGCCCCACCGGGGGTGTCAACGGCCACCACGGTCGACGACGTGGCGGTGTGCGTGACGGACAGTGGACCGGGCTTGGTGGCGCACTCCGTGGTGGGTTTCGAGCTGCGGTCGACGTACTTCGAGTTCGTGTTCCTCGCCGATGACGGACGGGATCTGACCGGCGCCCACACCGATCTGACGGCCGCCGCCATCGATCTGATCGACTCCGCGCCCTGAGCCACGCCAGCACATCGACGACTACCAACCACAATGTCTCGTTCCGAGCGAATTCGCCTGTGCTACTCACCATTGGGGAATGCCCGCCCTCGATCCGAATAGGAATGCCGTCAGCCCACTCCTCGCCATCGGCGGCGTCGCCCTCGCTCTGTGTCATCGACACGCGGGAGAGAGACGTCGACGGGACCACCGTGTGCGGCGCCGAATACGAGGACACGATCGTCTCGGTGCTGCACGTACGATCGACGGAGGTGTTCGTCAGGCACTATGCGCGGTTCGGCGTGAGCGACATCCGCGATCGCCACGAGGACATCGTCGCCTCCATCGTGGAGCTGACTGCCGTCTCATCCTGAGATCGATCATCCACTATCGACCGATGGCGGTTGCTCAACGCGTTGTCGCAGCTTGGCGGTCGAACCGGTTCGCGAATGATCATTGAGGACGGCCTGACGCGAATCGTGCTACTTCACGGCCACCACCGATCCCATTCAGGCGCGCCGATGATCACCCTGCCTCCCACTGGGTGATCATCGGCGTCCGAACTACTCGATCGGCGTCGTCGGCAACGCTTCGAGGAGCGCGAGCATGTCATCCGCGTCCAAACGCGTCGTCTTGTCACCGACATGCGCGTCCGCATCAGGTTTCTCGGACCAGCCGACCTCGTCGTGGATCGTGGCGGAGAAGGTCACCGCCGAACCGTCGTCACGCACGAGGATGACCTGCAAAGTGCGCTCCGCGATCGCGTTCATCTCCAGGAAGTTCTTCTCCCGCTCGACGACGTAGTACGTCTCACCGCTCGGCGCGTCGGCCTCGGAGACGGTGCATTCCTCGACCCAGTACTCGGTGTCGTAGAACCCGCACCGCAACAGATCTACATCGTCCAGTGCGTACGTGCCGGGACCGTATGCGTTCGCCTCGAACTCCTCGTAGATCCCGTCGGTCCGGATCTGGACAGGACCGGCGTGCATCGCCACGTTCGGTTCCCCACGCACCTGGATGAGCTCGTACACGACACGTTGGTCGGTTTCGGCCCCACTCTCGTCCATGAAGACCTGATTGATGGGGGTGAAGACCGGTTCGCCCCAGTGCGGACGCGCGTTGTCGTCACCGTCGTCGTTTTCGTCACCTTCACCTTCACCGTCACCGGCATCGCCCTCGCGAATCCTCCAGTCGATTTCGATGTCGGGGTGGTTGGCGTCGAAGGTGTTCCAGAACGCGCTCGTATAGTCGTCAATGGATGGATACGGCGGCATCCCGAAGTCGAGGACCTCCCAGTGTGGACCCCGATCGTCCACTCCGAGATCGGTCTGGTGGTCATCGCGAATGCTGGGTCCAGCGGGAACGTCCGTCTCGCCCGTTCCTGGTCCGAGCGCCGTGGCCACCAAGGCGATGCCGAGGACGCCCGCTACGACTCCCGCGACCGAGCCGCCGACGAGGAGCCCCCGCCGTCGACGTTCCCGATGGATCATGCCGTCGAGATCGACGATGACACCGCCCGGGCGAGTCACCTCCCCGTCGATCCGTGCCTTCAAGTCCTTGGTCATGCGTGTATTCCTTTCAGTTCCTCGATCGCCGCGTCCTCTAGCAGAACGGTGAGCGCCTTCAGGCCACGAGAGGTCTGTGTCTTGACCGTTCCCTCGGAACAGCCCATGACGATCGCCGTGTCCTGCACCGACATGTCCTCCCAGTGCCGCAACAGGACGGCCTGCCGTTGCCTCGGTGGCAACTGGGCGAGCGCCGTCAGGACCGAGAGTCGGCTCGCCGTCTGGTCGCTCGGATCGTGACTGTGGCGGTCGGGCAGCACCTCGGCGACGCGTTCGCGACGGAACCAGCCCGTTCTTCGGTCGTCGTGCAGCAGGTTGACGATGATCCGGCGCACGTAGGCGTCGGGATTGGTGTGCGCGACCTTCGTCCACTTGCGATACAACCGGACGAGGGAGCGTTGGACGATGTCCTCCGCCTGATGCCAGTCACGGCACTGCGCGAAGGCGAACGACGCGAGGCGTTGCAGCCTCGAGTTCACGAACTCGCGATAGTCCTGTTCGCTGTCTCTGTTCATGGGCTCTGCTTTCTGAGGCGGTCACGGGCATAACGGGCCCCAGAGCGGTCGGCGTTGACACGGGGGCGGATCGGGTTTTCGAACACGCCGTCCAAATGGGGCCTGCCGCGGTCAGCCTCGGTCGCTTCGCACCAGTATCGCGATCAGCCGGACGGTGCGGACCAGGCAGAGCACGGCGGCGATCGACACACCGAGGCTGAGCGCCCACATCACGTGCCCGGAACCGAAATCGGGAGTGAGCGGGGCCGTGACAGCGAAGAGAACGATGATAATGGACAGTCCACAGACGACAAAATACGCTGTGACGAGGCCCGGACCGGACCGATCTCGGCGGTATCGGACGCCCCACAACATCGCCGCCGGTATCCCGAACAGCCACATCGTCGGCTGCCATACCTCGCCGAACGCCACGACGCACATCCCCGCGTGCAGGATCGCCGCGTTCGTCGCGGCGAACGCGGCGTCGCGCAGCGCGGCCCAGTACCTCGCGTCGTCGTCCATGGCTCATCCTCTCGACGCCAGACACGGTGCCACGTGCGCGCAAGCGCCGGTCAGCGTCGCGACGTCGATCTCTCCATGAGCGACGACAACGACACCGAACGGACGACGCAGAACGCGGCGCTCGCCGTCGCCGCGCTCGCGAGGATCCACGCGAGCCACGGGGGCCCGAACCGGGCGTCGGTGAACAGTGCCTCCACGGGGATCGCGAACAGCGCCACGCCGTGGATCAGGCACACGATGGTGTCATGAATCCGAGGCCGCTCTTGCGATTGAGCTTGTTGTCGAGCGAGATGACGGCGAGCGCCACCGTTGCGACGGGGCCCAGCGCGAGCGGCCGTCCGATGTCGGCGGTCAACGTCGCGGCCATGCCCGCGTAGCAGACCGTCGCGTTGATCGAGCCGAAGATGATGTCCCGTTGCCGCGCCCGCAGGCGCGGCGTTTCGTCCGTCATGGCGGCAACTCCTTCACCGTGTCACGGATACCGTGCCACGACGACGATGCCGCCGCCTCGACCGAATGTCCACATTCAGTGGTTGTGGTTCCGGTCTCGGTTCAGCGGGACGAGAGGATCCTCCCGGTGACCTCGCCGAAGCCGATCCGACCGCCGTCGAGGCCGGGTGCCGTCGCGGTGATCGTCACCGTGTCGCCGTCTTCGAGGAAGGTTCGGGCTTCGCCGTTGACGGTGACGGGTTCGGTTCCGCCCCAGGTCAACTCGATGAACGCGCCGCGTTGGTCTCGGGCCGCGCCGGAGATCGTCCCGGACGCGTACAGGTCGCCGGTGCGGCTCGTGGCTCCGTTGATCGTCATGTGCGCCAGCATCTGCGCCGGGGACCAGTACATGTCCCGATATGGTGGGCGCGAGACGATCTGACCATTCCATTCGACGGCGAGGTCGATGTCCAATCCCCACGGTTGTGAGTGGATCAGGTACGGCAGGGGCGTCGGTTCCTGTGGTGGGGTGGGAACGCGCGCGGCGTCGAGTGCGGCGAGCGGCACGACCCACGGGGAGACGGACGTCGCGAAGCTCTTCCCGAGGAACGGGCCGAGGGGGACGTACTCCCATGCCTGGATGTCGCGGGCGGACCAGTCGTTGACGAGCACGGCGCCGAAGACGTGTTCGGCGATGTCGTCGGCGGCGATGGGGGAACCGAGCGGGGACCCGGTGCCGACGATGAATCCGAGTTCGGCCTCGATGTCGAGCCGGCGCGAGGGGCCGACGGTCGGGGTCGACTCGTCGGGGGCCTTGCGTTGCCCGATCGGGCGGACGATGTCGGTGCCGGAGACGACGACCGTTCCGGCACGCCCGTGGTAGCCGACGGGGAGGTGCTTCCAGTTCGGCATCAGCGGGGGCGATCCGGGGCGGAACAGTCGCCCGAGGTTCGTCGCGTGTTGTTCCGAGGCGTAGAAGTCGACGTAGTCGGCCACCTCGATCGGCAGCAGCATGATCACAGTAGACACACTGTGGACGTACTGCTCGGGGACGTCCTCCGCGAGCGCGGCGGTCAGTCGGGTCCGGGTCTCGTCCCAGAAGTCGCGTCCCCGTGCCATGAACGGGTTGAGCGACGGCCGCGCGAACACGTCGTCGGCGAGCAGCCCGGCCAGGTCGACGACGTGGTCACCGACGCGGACACCGACTCGCGGTGCGGCACCGGGCGCCGAGTACACGCCGTAGGGGAGGTTCGCCAAGCCGTACGGCGAATCGGCGGGGATGTCGATGACGGTCACCGGGTTGGTCCTTTCGGGAATGAATCGGTTGGGCCCGCCCCCGGGGCGTCCAGGCGGCGGTCCAGGCGGCGGCCGACGAGGGGCCGCCTTTCGTTGTCGGCAAAGGCATGCCTCCCACCATTGCGAGGCCGACCCGTCGGCTAACGGGCCGACCGTCAGGAGCCCGAGCGCCGCGAGCTCCGTGAGCGGATCGACGACGTCGCAGGTGCCGAACGAGACGAAGTTCGAACGGGCGGCGGCGATCCGGTCGTCGTCCAAGGCGGCGACGGTCGCCGCGACGCGTTCGGCGTCCCGGTCGTCGAGAATCGCCGTGATCGCCTCCACGTCGACGCCGCGCAGTGCCGCGTCCGTCGCCAGGAGGACGTTGAGGAAGCCGTGCTGTTCGTGGCCGGTCTCGGGATCGGTGTTGCGGACGGCGTGGTGCAGACCGGCGGTGGCCTTGAACGGAACACCGGCGGCGACGACGGACGCGATGCCGACGGCGAGTTCCGCCGCGTCGGGGTGCAGTTCCGGCCGAACACCGCCGGTGCGGAACTTCGCGCGATACCCGGTGGCGACGCACGCGGCGATCGCCTCGGCGCGGCGGGCGTCGCGCGGTATCTCGATGTAGACGGTCGCCGTTCCGACGTCGACTGTGGAGAGGACGTCGATCGCGGACGCCACCGACGTGTTCGACGGCAACGCGACCTCGACGGCGACGACGGTCACCGGCAGCGCTCGCGCGCGTTCGAGCCCCGCCGCCAGGGTCTCCGGTCCGCCCGGCGCCGTCACGATGACGTCGAGCGACGAGCCGTCTATCAACGGCGCCAAGGACTCCAGGTCGTCGACGGTGAGCACGAGCGGCCCGATCGCGTCGCGATAGGACGCGGCACGGTGCCCACGGTGGTCGACGACGGCGCGCGGCAGGGGTTTGAGTCCCGGCGGGAAGATCGCGGCGTCGTCGCACAGCCCTCGGACGAACGCGGGAAGGGTCGTCATGCGCGTCGACCCGCCCAGGTCCACGCGTACTCCGGGTCCTCGCAGGAGCGCCCGCCCTCACCGAGGTCGAGGGGCCGGAAGGTGTCGACCATGACGGCGAGTTCGTCGAAGTACTCGGCGCCGATGCTGCGTTCGTACGCGCCCGGCTGGGGGCCGTGGGCGTGCCCGCCGGGATGCAGCGAGATCGAGCCCTGGCCGATACCGGAACCCTTGCGGGCCTCGTAATCTCCGCCGCAGTAGAACATCACCTCATCAGAGTCGACATTGGAGTGATAGTACGGGACGGGGATGGCGAGCGGATGGTAGTCCACTTTGCGCGGTACGAAGTTGCACACGACGAAGTTGTGCCCCTCGAAGACCTGGTGCGCGGGCGGCGGCTGATGCACGCGGCCCGTGATCGGCTCGTAGTCGTGGACGCTGAACACGTACGGGTACAGGCAACCGTCCCAACCGACCACGTCGAACGGATGGTTCGGGTAGACGAGCCGCGTCCCCGCGATCTCGCCCCGAACGCGGTGTTTGACGAGGACCTCGACGTCCACACCGTCCTCCAGCAACGGCTCGGACGGGCCGCGCAGATCCCGCTCACAGTAGGGGGCGTGCTCCAGGAGCTGGCCGTACCGCGACAGGAAGCGCTTCGGAGGGGTGATGTGCGAGGACGCCTCGATCGCGTAGGCGCGCAGCGGGGCGTCTCCTGTCGGCACCCACCGGTGCGTCGTCGAGGCGGGCAACAACACGTAGTCACCCGGACCGACGTCGAGCGCCCCGAACACGGTCTCCACCCGCGCCGTGCCCGCCTCGACGTAGACGAGCTCGTCCCCGGAGGCGTTGCGGTACAGCGGAGACGGCTCGGTCGCGACGACATAGGAGAGTCGAACGTCGGCGTTGCCGAGTACGAGCCGCCGACCGGTCACGGCGTCGACGCCCGCCGCGTCGGCCGCGAACAGGTCGTGCAGGCGCAGGTGACGAGGAGCCAACGGATGGTTCGGCACCGTCGACTGATCCGGGACCGCCCACGGCCGCGCGTCGACGATCGCCGACGGGATGTGCCGGTGGTAGAGCAGCGACGAGTCGGAGGAGAAGCCCTCCTCCCCCATCAGCTCCTCGTAGTAGAGCCCACCGTCGGGTTTGCGGTGCTGGGTGTGCCGCTTCGGTGGAATCGAACCGACGGAACGATAGTACGCCATCGTATGTCTCCTTTGTACTGTCTGTTGCGGACCATTAACGGCCGTGGGCTCCGAGAGACGGAACTAGAGCGCGTCGAGGTCCACCCCCTTGGTCTCCCTGCTGACCGCGACCGCGAAGACCGTGATCACCATCGTCACCACGAGATAGCCGATGACGGTGCCGACGCCGTAGTTCTCGATGAGCCACACGGCGATGAACGGGGCGGGCGCGCCCGCGATGATCGACGAGCCCTGGAACACCAGCGACGAGCCCGCGTACCGGTACCGCGTCGGGAACAACTCCGTGATCCAGGCGGCCTCCGTACCCGCGAGCATGCCGTGGAAGAACGCTCCGACACAGACACCGATCCACAGCATCGGCAGGCTCTCCGTCTGCACGAGCCAGAAGAACGCCGGCGCCCACACCACGAGGATCACCGCCGGCACGAGCATCGCGACCTTGCGGCCCACCCGGTCCGACCACGCGCCGCCGCCGATCATGCCCAGGAACTGCGCGATCGACCCGAAGGTCACCGCGAGCACGACGGCCCCACGGTCGTAGTCGAAATAGGTCGTCGCGTAGGCGATGACGAAGACCGTGTAGATGTAGAAGGCGATGTTCTCGCCGAGCCGCATGCCGATGCCGCGCAGGACGGGCAGCGGGTTCGACAACGCCTCGACCACACTGGACCGCTTACGCTGCGGCTTCGACCGCTCCGCCTTGGCCGCGCTCTCCTGAGCGGCGCGGAACACCGGGGACTCCTCGACACTGCGCCGGATCCAGAAGCCGACCGCAAGCAGAGGCAACGCGACCAGGAACGCGACCCGCCAACCCCACTCGTCGAAGGCGTTGCCGGGGAACAGGAACGTGATGGTGGTGACGACCAGCGTCGCCAGCACCGTCCCCAGGGGAGCGCCGGCCTGCGGCCACGACGTCCAGAAACCGCGCCGCTTCGGTTCGCCGTACTCGCTGACCATGAGCACGGCCGCGCCGAACTCGCCGCCGAGCGCGAAGCCCTGCACCATGCGCAATCCGACGAGGAGGAAGGTCGCGGTGATGCCGATCTGGCCGTATGTCGGGAGTAGACCGATAGCGGCGGTCGAGACGCCCAACAGGGTGAACGTCGCCACCAGCATCGGTTTGCGACCGAACTTGTCACCCAGGTGACCGAAGACGATCCCGCCGAGCGGGCGGGCGACGAAACCGAGGCCCTGGGTGGCGAGCGCGAGCAACAGCTTCACGATCGCGCTGTCGCCGGGGAAGAAGAGCGGCCCGAGGACGGTCGCGGCGAGGATGCCGTAGATCGCGAAGTCGTACCACTCCAGGACCGCGCCGGCCATGCTGCCGGCGAGGACGCGACGGAAGTCGCGGCGGGAGGTCGGGGCGCCGGGTGCTGTCGCACGCGTCGTGGCGGCCATTCGGGTTCCTTTCGGGGACATCAGGTGTGGGGGCTACAGGCCGAGGGTCAGCCGGGTGCCGGTGGCGCGGGAACAGCACGTCATCATGACGGTGTTCGACGCGCGCTCGGCGTTGGTGAGGACGACGTCGCGGTGGTCGACGGCGCCGTCGAGGACGGTCACCTCGCACGATCCGCACAGACCCTCCTCGCAGTCGCTGGCGACGTCGATTCCTCGCGAGCGCAACGCGGAGAGGACGGTCTCGTCGGGGGCGACCGGGATCGTCAACCCCGAGTCGGCCAGTTCGAGGTCGAAGGAGTGCTCGACGGCGGGGTCGAGTTCCGTCCGCGTCGTCGTGAAGTGTTCGACGTGGAGTGTCTCTTCAGGCCAGTCGGCGGCACTCGCTTCGAGCGCGTCGAGGAGCCGTTGCGGACCGCACGCGTACACCCGGGTTCCGTTGGGGGCGCCGTCGAGCAGGGTCGAGACGTCGAGGCGGGTGCCCTCGGTGCTGGTGTGGACGGTCAGGTGCGCGCCGTGGTCGCGGGTCACGCGGTCCACGAACGCGGTGGAGGAAGCATCGCGGCGGCAGTACCGCAGCTCGTAGCTGGCGCCGATCGCGGCGAGGTGGTCGGCCATGGCGATGATCGGGGTGATGCCGATGCCGCCCGCGACGAGCACGTAGTGCGGGGCGTCGGGGTCGAGCCGGAAGTGGTTGCGGGGGCCGCGCATCCGCAGGGTGTCGCCGAGTGCGAGTCGTTCGTGGACATACCGGGAACCACCGCGGCCGTCCGGTTCGCGCAGGACGGCGAGCCGGTAGACGTCGCGCCGTTCCGGGTCGCCGCAGAGGGAGTACTGCCGGGACAGGTCGCCGAGTTCGAGGTCGACGTGCGCCCCTGGCGACCAGCGCGGCAGCGGCCGTCCGTTGCCATCGGACAGTTCGACGGCGAGGATGTCGCCGCCGAGCGGCTCGATCGCGGTCACGTTGACGGGACGGGTGATCGTCCGCTTCGTCGGCGCGCCGATGTGCAGGGCCGGGCGTGCCTTGTCGAGAATGGATGGATCGCGGCGCTCGGGGTTGGCTGCCGGGTCCCATTGCACGAGAAGGTGTTCGGGGCCGCGGAACGACGTGTTCGGCAGGTAGGTGACGCGCTGGTCGGGAACGAGTTCGAGGTGCGGCAGTCGGGTGGTCAGTTCTTCGAGGAAGACGCGCAGCTCCATGCGGGCGAGGTTCTTGCCCATGCACTGGTGGCTGCCGTAGCCGAAGGTGAGGTGGTCGACGGCGTTGTCGCGACGGATGTCGAACGCGTCGGCGTCGTCGAAGTGCCGGTCGTCGCGGTTCGCGGAGGAGTTCACGATCAGGAGCTTCGCTCCCTTGGGGACTGCGACGCCGCCGATCTGGGTGTCGGCCGTGACAAGCCGTCGCCACGCGGCGACGGAACCGTTGTGCCGCAGGCATTCCTCGACGGCGTTGGGAATGAGCGACTCGTCGGCGCACAGTTCGGCCCACGCCTGGCGGTTCTCCATGAGGACTTTGACGGCGTTCGCGGCGGCGTTGGCCGTCGTCTCGTGGGCCGCGACGATGCCCGCCATCATCATCGAGTGCAGGTAGGAGTCGGTGATGACGTCCGGCATGTCCTTCTGAAGGCGGATGCTGTAAGGCATCCAACCGTCGCCGGACGGGTCGGCTTTGAGCTTGTCGACGACGGTGCCCGCGAACTGCCAGAACTTGCCGACGGATTCGGCGACGGCGACCTGCTGGTCCCTGGACGGGCGGCCCCACGTGTTGACGGTGTGCGCGATCGAGAAGCGCCGCAGGGTGTCGACGTCCTCCTCCGGCACCCCGAGGAAGTGCAGCGCGACGGTGAGCGTGACCTCCCAGAACATGTCGTCGACGAGGTCCGCGTGGCCGGAGTCGACGAAGCGGTCGACGTACTCGCGGGTCAGCCGACGCACCATCGGTTCGTGCCGGGCGAGTTCCTTCGGAGTGAACGGGTCCATGAGGGCGCGGCGGCGCGGCATGTGCTCCGGTTCGTCCTCATTGACCAGTGTGCGGTTCATCGCGTAGTCGTAGGACGCGAGGACCTCGGTCGCCTCGTCGCAGACGGGCGTGATCTTCTCCAGCGCGATCGACGGCGAGAACAGGAGGTTGTCCCGGAAGACGGCCTTGACGTCCTCGTAGCGGGTGACGACCCAGTAGCCGAGCTCCGGGTTGTAGAAGACGGGCTCCTCGTCGCGGGACCAGCGCAGCGACGCGGGCGGGTCGGCCTGGTAGGCGTCGCCGAACGGGTCGAAGGCGGCGGCGCGCTCCGACACGGCGCCCGTCACCGGGCACCGGGGAGCGGACGACGCCCCGGTCACGGGACAGGTCGACGTCTCACTGCTCATCACCATCGCGACCACCTCGACATTTTCACCTGCGGATTTACTTTTATCGCACAACATGTATCGATAATTGAACAACAGGTTAGGTCGGAATGTGGCGAAGGTCAAGCGCCCGAACGCCCCGATTTCACTTTTCCGAAACCGCCCGGTAACAAGCCATGAAGCTCCCTCCCCACCCCAAAAGCCCAGCTCACCCCGGCAACGCCCAGCTCAGCTCAGCTCAGCTC
>NZ_CBCRZX010000070.1:0-17382 GCF_965137155.1 Stackebrandtia soli | reverse complement strand
CCGCTCCGACCCCGCCACCTCGAATGTCCACAGCGGATGATCCGTCGTGGCCGAGTGAGCCTCCGGGCGAGGAGCCGCCGCCAGACGAGGGTTTCTCGCCCCGTCGCGCGCCCGTTCAGCGCCCCGAGACGCTCGCGGGCGGCATCGCCGTCGAGGACGAGGCGATCGCCCTACTGCAACGGGAACTGGGCGCCCGCAAGCTCTAGGCACAACACTCCTTGGAGGACGTCCGTGTCGTACCGGATGACCGTGCCGATGACGACCTCCCACAACATTGCGAGCCTCCGCTTGGTTGGTTGAATTCTCCGCTTGGTTGGGCAAATGTTCGAATTAGGCGCGTTTTCGCAATTTGCCCAACCAAGCGGAACTTTTGCCCAACCAAGCGGAACTCGGGTGCCCGTCCGGCCCGAATCGGCCGCCCGACGCTCAGGCGTCGTTCGGGCGCGGTTCCTCGATCGGCGCGGGGCCGCCGTCGAAACCGGAGAGCCGCCCGCGTCGGTGCAGCAACGACGACCCGACCAGCATGATCAGCATTCCCGCGATCGCCCACACCGCGATCGTCAACAGGGGACGGTCCAGGCCGTTCGAGTCGAAGTAGACGACGTCCCGGATCGCCGACACCCCCGCCCCCGACGGCAGCCACGGGCCGGTCTCCCTCCAGAACGTCGGCAGCATCTCCGTGGCGAACGCGCCGCCGGCGCTCGGGTTGCCCCAGATGACGAACACGATCAACGTGACGCCGACACCGACCAGCCCGAACAGCACTTGAAGCGCCATCGTCACCGCCGCCGCGCAGAACACCAGCAGCGCGCCGATCCCGGCGATCTCGGCGAAGCGGCCCGTCAACGCGCCGAGCACCGGATCGACGATGACGGCGCCCAACAGGCCCGAGACGATCGCGTACGGCACCATCGCCGCGAGCCGGATGACGGCCCGTTGACGTGTCGCTGCACGCGATCCGCGTGAGACACCGAGGACCGCGGCCGCGAGATATCCGCCGACGATCCACCCCACGACCAGGTAGAACGCCGTCAGTCCGCGCGCGTCGCCGTCCTGGACGGGGGCGACATCGACGACGGTGAGTTGCCTGTTCTGTCGCTGCTCGACCGCCGTCATGAGCTCCTGGATCGCCGTCGTCAGTGATGCCCCGGCGCCCCCGGCGACGTACAGCACGTCGGTGGTGCTCGTCGGGTCCACGATCAGCGCGGACCGGGTGAACCCACTCTCGACGTTCTCCCGCGCGGTCTCGGCGTCGGCGACGACCTCGGCGTCGATCGGCTCGCCCGTCATCGCGTTGAGTTGCTGGACGAGGCGCGGGCCCGCGTCGCCGGGCGCGACGACGTCCATCGACACGCGGTGCAGGCCGGGATCGTGGAACGCCCCGACGTACGACAGGATGAACGCGAACTGAAGCAGCAGGACGCCCGCGACGAGCCAGAACGCCCGCCCCGCGATCGCGTCGCGGACATCGGCCATCAGCGAGTCGTTCACGGGCTTCTCGGTGTCGGTCGCGGTCATGACGTTCGCCCTCCCTGGCGTCCGGATCGTTTCGGGGGGCGGCCCGTCACCGATACGATCCGGTGTGGACCGAGCCGCCCGTATGTTAACCCGGTACGCGACGCCCGGGCCGGGATTCGCGGCTCGGACGAACATCATCGCCGTCGCATACCCGCTCGCCGCCGCCGCGCGCACCATGTAACCTGTTGCGGCGAGGGGCGTTAGCTCAACTGGCAGAGCTGTGGACTTTTAATCCATAGGTTCCGGGTTCGAGCCCCGGGCGCCCTACTTCCCAGACCCACCACCAGGTCCTTCACCCGGTGGTGGGTTTCCTCGTTTCCGGCGCGATTCCTCAAGGGCGCGACGACGGGCGGGAAGGAGCGAACGCTCGGCTCCGGCGGACGCCGACGAGGCCGTCGGCGATCGTAGCGATGGAGTCGAGTCGCGCGTCGAGGTGACGCTCTCGGCCCCGAGCTCGCGAGCCTCTGCGGGGATTCTCGGACGCGGCACGACGCCCGCGGCGGCGACTTCGGTCCACCGGTTCGCCCCGTGCTCGACGCGCCGATCGATCCGCGGGTCGGGGCCGCGGTCGGGACCGGACGGTGACGCCCACGGTGTACGCGACGGCAGCGCTCGTGAGCGCTATCCCGGAGCGATCGTCCTCGGTTTCGCCTTGGACGCGTCGACGGAGGCGGTCACGCGAAGACGTAGATCTCGATCGAGTCGGCGTCGGTGTTCGGCGGTGGGCCGTACTTGACGTTTATCTCCTGATAGGACCATCCATGAGGGATCGTCGTGGAACTCCCGATCTCGTCGGGTCGGTTCGCTCCGATGATGTCGCCGTCCTCGTTCCGGAAGATCGCGACCGCCCTCGGACTGTGGATGGCCTCCCCCTCCACTTCCACTCGGAAACGCAGCCGCAGCGTCCCGTCGGTGTCGACAAAGGATCCGATGCCGTCGCTGCCCCAGTACGGAACCTCGTCGCCCGCGCCGACCCAGTCCGACGTCAATTCGCTGACGTCGACGGCGTCCGCCGCGGTCGGTTGGTCGGCGGCCAGCCACCACCGCTCCGCGCTGATGGTCGGCTTCGCGTCGGCCACCTCGCCGTCGTCGATGTAACTGGTCGAACCGATGCCGACACGTTCGCCCGGCGCCAGGAGGGGAGTCATGACGTCGACGTCCCAGCCCGTGCCCTCGGTCAGCGACGAACCGTCCTCGCCCTTGACCGCCAACGCGACCGTCGCGATCGCGACCGAATCGGCGCTCGTGTTCTCGACGATGACGCCCCAGCTGATCTGGTCGTCCCCGGCCACGTCCTTCACCGGGGTGAACCCGTACTCGACGATCTCGACGGACCCGCCGTCGGCGGCCTCCGTGAACTCCTCGACCGGGGGGTCGACGGTTTGCTCGGTCTCGTCGATCGTCTCGGGTTCGTCGCCGGACGCGGACACGGAGGCGAACGCGACGCCGACGATCGCCACGACTCCCAGCGCGATGCCGCGAGTCCAGTACTGGCGCTTGAAGAAGGCGCGAAGCTCCGGCGTGACGGCCGGTGCGGTCGGGCCGGGCGGGTCCGCCTGGGCGGGCGGAGTCTCAGGGGTGTCGATGGTCGGCATTGCACACTGCTCCCGTGTCGTATCGGCACCAGGCTACGGCCACGGCGCAACCGGGTCGTCCGGACGGCTTGACAGCGCCGCTATCGTCGTTCCGAGTCGCCCCAGGTCACGGGAAGCCAGCGGGCGTATCGCCACGCCTCTCTTGGGAACTGACATGACGAATGACTCCACGCCGGGGCCCGATCCGGCCGTGCACGCCGGTGAGCCCGATCCCGGTTCGGGCGATCCGAGTGACGCGCCACCGTCCGTCGCCGACGCCCCCGTCGAGACCCCTTCGAGTGACCCCGGATCGGAGTCCACCGAAGCGGCGAGCTCCGACGACGACGGCGAATCCGAGCCCGAGGACGGCGATTCCAACTCCATCGATACGGCGACGTCCGGCGACGAGCATGAGCCCGGCGACGACTCGGAGTCCACCGAAGCGGCGAGCTCCGACCGCGAGTCCGAGCCCGGCGACGATGAGCCCGCGCCCGTCGACGGCGACTCCGGCGTTTCCGGTGAGACGAGCGCCCCCACGACGCGATCGATCGCGGCCACGTCGTGGGACGCCGAAAGGCTCGACCGGATTCAGAACCGCACCTGGTTGACCCTGGCGCTGTCGGTGATCGCCGTCGTGATCCTGCTCGTGAACTGGCCGGTCCCGCCGGAACAGCCGTCGAGCGCGCCGGACCACGTCGCCCGCTACTTCGACGCGATCCGCGCCGGGGACGTCCGAACGGCGCTCGACATGATGAACGTCGATCCCACGGGTGAGAAGGCGCGCTTCCTGCGCGCCGACGCGATCAGTCCTGACTGGACCGTTGAGTCGATAGTGGAGACGTCCCACTACGAACGCTACGACTACGAGGGTGACGAGGAGTCCACCGTCACCGTGACGCTCGCCGACGCCGACGGGGTGACGGCGAGCGGGACGATCGAACTGACGCGCGACTCCCCGGAGTCGGAGTGGACAATGGACATGGGGCTCCCCTCCATCAGTCTGACTCCGTCCTTCTTCGACTATTTCGACCTCAATGGAGTGACGGCGCCGATCGATCCGGCGTCGCGGTCGGAGGACGAGATCACCGCTTCGACCTACTACGTGCTTCCGGGCCTGTATCGCCTGTACGCGGGCAATCGCGACCTGTTCACGACCACGGAGGACACGATCCTCGTCCTGCCCGGCGAAGGCGAGTGGGAGTACGGCGTCCCGACGGTGGTACCAGAGATCACCGAGAAGGGCGAGAAGGCGGTGCAGGACGCCGTCAACGCGTACATCGACCAGTGCGCGAGCCTCGGCGAACCGGCCCTGTCGGGTTGCCCGTTCGGTGACGCCTACCTGGACGATCCGCGCGAGGACGGCTATTACCTGGACCTCGTCTACGACGCGACTTGGCGGATCGACGAGTATCCGGTCGTCACGGCCTCCCCCAACTACGGCGAATTCATGGTCGTCACGAGGAAGCGGGGCACGGCGACGCTCAGCGCCACCGGCGAGGAGAAGGAACGTCGGCCAGGGCAGCCGATCGACGTCACCGACGAATGCTTCATCGAACCGGACATCCTCGCCGTTAGCTTCGCCGTGGACGGAACGGTGAACGTCGCGGAGTCGAGGTACTCCCAGATCTCCGCCCGCGATCCCGAAACCTGTGAGGAGTGACAATGGACGATCAGTCGGCTTCGCGGCGCCTCGTCGCCGGTGTTCGACGCGCGGGCTCGGCGGCTCGTGGACGGTGGGGTGCCTGGTCGTGGCGTTGGCGCGCCGGTGTCGTCGCGGTCGCGGCGCTGCTCGTCGCCGCGCCCATCGTCATCCTGTCGGTGTCCTCCGACATGCGTGAAGACGGCGACGCCGCCGCCGTCGTCGCCTCCTATCTGGAAGCGGTGCACCGCAAGGACGTCGACGAGGCGCTGGAGTTCGCCACCCCCGTCGGGGCGGACAACGCGGTGTTCCTGACCGCCGACGCCCTCGACGACGCGTGGTCGATCGAGGAGGTCGAAACGGCGGAGATCGACGGCGACCGCGCGGCCGTGCGGGCCGTCATCGCGACCGACGACGCCACCGTCGACACCGAGTTCCGGCTGGTCCGAGTCGAAGGCGGGCCGTGGCGCCTGGTCCAACCGTTCGCCGAGGTCTCGTTCGCGCCGTCGGCCCTGGGCTACGTCGAGGTGAACGGCGAGCGGGTCCCGTACACGTCCGAGACGACCGCCGAGCGGTACCTCCTGTTCCCCGGCGCCTACCGCTTCTACACCGATGTGGACGGTCTGATGTCGACGAACCACGCGACGATCCCGATCCTTCCTGGGGCCTTCGATCGGATCGACCCCGATCCGGGCTTCGTGACCGCCGACGGTCTCGTCGGCGTCGAACCGACACTCGGCGACGACGCCGAGGCCGCGATCGCCAAGGCTCTGGACGCCCTCATGGACGAGTGCGCGTCGACCTCGGACGAGTACACCGACGTCGGCTGCCCCTTCGGGTCCAACTCCCGGATCGGCGAACTCTCGGGCTACGAGTACATGTGGGACTACAAGGGAATGGACTGGACGGTCCGGAAGGCGCCGAAGATCGACGTCGCCCCGGGCCCGTACGGCTTCGTCATCGAGACCGCCGAGCCCGGTGAGGTCCACGTGGAGGGCACGGGCGTTGAGGAGTCCTTCACTCAGGGCGAGGGCTTCGAACCGGTCGGCGACCGCCATGTCGAGGCGACGTGCGAGATCCGTGCCGAGCAGCTCGAGGCGTGGTTGACGGAGGGCGGCGAGTTCGTCGTGACGCCGTTCTCCGAGCGGACGCAACGGCTCGGCGTCGGATACGTTCCGGCGCAACGGACCGAGACCTGCCTGTAAACGGGCCCACTCGATCTGGCGTTGTGACCGCCCTTGGACCGTGAGGGTCGCGTCGAGGCCCGGCGGCGATCGACGCGACCGTTCAGGCGTCAGTCGGACAGCGGCCCCGGCAGGGGCTTGGCGTGCAGGACCGTGAGCCGGGAGACGGCCCTGGTCAAGACGACGTACAGGCGGCGCAGGCCCATCGGTTCCGCGTCGACGATCTCGCTCGGCTCGACCACGATCACGTGGTCGAACTCGAGGCCCTTCGCCTCGGTCGCGGGCACGACGCTGACCCTGTCGTCATCCCAACCGGGTAGACCGGCCGCGCGGTCGTCGGCGGCGATGACGGCCACCGAACCCTCGTAGGTCAGCGCCGCGCGCACGGCGGCGTCGAGGTCGTCGGCGCCGTCCAGGGGCAGCAGTTCGAGGAGGCCGTCGCGGCGCAGCGACCGCGCGGGCGGGACGTTGACGTCGAGGCTCGGCAGGAGCCGGTTCGCGAGGGCGATGACGTCGGCGGGCACCCGGAAGCCGGTGGTGAGGCCGACGACCTCGCCGTCGTCCTTTCCGAGGTGTCCCAGCGTGTCGGTCCAGTCCCGGGCGGCCCAGGGCGCGGTGCCTTGGGCGAGGTCGCCGAGGACGGTGACGGAGCCGTGCCGACAGCGTCGGGCGATGACGCGGCATTGCATGGGGGAGAGGTCCTGCGCCTCGTCGATGACGACATGGCCGAAGCCGGTGTGCCGGTCGAGGAGCCCCGCGATCTCGTCGAGGAGGACCGTGTCGGCGACGGAGTGCCGGACGGTGCGGGTCGTCGCCGCGAGCAGCGCCTGCTCGTCGTCGGTGAGGACCCCGTCGGCGGCCGTGGCTCGGAACTCGGCGTCGGTGTACAGCTTCGCGAGGAGCTTCTTGGGTTCGAGCTTGGGCCATACGGATTCGAGGAAGGCGGTGACGACCTTCGTGCGGCCCATGCGTCGGACCCAGACCTCGCTCGGTGACTCTCCACTGCGGATCTCGGCTTGGCGGCGCAGCCCCGTGACGATCTGGGCGCGCACGCGTTCGCGGCCGATCTCGTACGGGATGCCCTCGTCGCGGGTGTCGGCGACGGCGGCCCGCAGGTATTCGGTGCCGATGCGCCACCGCCAACCGCCCTCGGGGATCATCAGCGAGTCCTCGGGGAGCCGGACGTGCCCCCACACGGCCCGACGCAGGACCTCCGCCATCCGGACGTCGTGCTTGATCGCCTGGGCCGCGGTCGAATCGGTACCGCGAACGGGGACCGTGGCGGTCAAATCGTCCACTGTCGTCTGCGTGACGTCGACCTCGCCGAGAGTCGGTAGAACATTGTGGATGTACGACATGAAGGCCCGGTTCGGACCGACGATGAGCGCGCCCCCGCGTTTGAGCTGCGATCCGAACGCGTACAGCAGATACGCGGCGCGGTGCAGGCCGACGGCGGTCTTTCCGGTGCCCGGTGCCCCCTGGACGCAGATCGTGCGGGCGAGATCGGCGCGGACCAGGTCGTCCTGTTCGGGTTGGATCGTGGCGACGATGTCCCGCATCGGGCCGACGCGGGGACGTTCGATCTCGGCTGCCAGGATGCGCGAGGTCTCGCCCAACTCCGCGCCCGCGGCGAGGTTCTCGTCCTCGAAACCCGTCAACGCGCCGTCGGAGAAGCCGAAACGGCGGCGGAGGATCACGCCGAGTGAATCGCGGGCGGACGCCTGGTAGAACGTTCGCGACAGGGGAGCGCGCCAGTCCAACACCATCGGTGTGCCGGACTCGTCGACGACATGACGGCGTCCGATGTGGAAGTCCTCGGTGGTCCATTGCAGACGTCCGAAGAACAGTGGGGTGTCGGGCCGGTCGGCGAGGTCGGCGAGACGTTGCGCCTTCAGCTTTCCCAGCGCGTACGCGGCGAGCTCGTCGCCGGTGTTGTCGGTGATGTGCTCGGTGCGCTGCCGCATCCGCGCGAGCGCCGCGCGGGAGTCGTCGAGGTGGCTGCGTTCGTCGGAGAGGCTGGCGCGGGGCAGGGAGTCGTTCATGGGAGACCTTCGAGAAGCGGGAGAGCCCACCGCCGCTGGCTTGGCCGTCACCCCTTGACGTCCGAACTCGCCCGGCTGGAACGGGCCGCGTCTTCGTGCGGGACGCGGATCGACCACCCTACCGAACGCCGTCCGCCACGGCGACGGGTGCCGGAGGCGCGACGCCGGTGGTGTACGTGTCCTTGCCCACGTTCGTGGGGCGGCCCCGGGGCGGCTTCCCGACGAACATCGCGGGCGGCGAACGGTTCTCACCCGGCCGGGGCGCGGGGTCGGCCGTTTTTCGGAGGCGTCGCGTCATACCGCGCCGTTATGATTACGCGGCCATGTCACGTAATCCCACCTCCTCCAGTCCGTTCCAGGTTCATCTGCGCGGCATCGTCGAGTTGTTGAGCCGCAACATCTATTCCAGCGCGGACGTCTTCGTCCGGGAGCTGCTGCAAAACGGCTGCGACGCGATCGCGGCCCGCGCCGAGCGCGAAGGGCACGCCGGGCGAATCCGCATCACCCCGGCGTCCGCCGGGGGCGCGTTCGTCGTGGAGGACGACGGGATCGGGTTGACCGCCGAGGATGTCGGGGACTTTCTGTCGATCGTCGGCCGCAGCTCCAAGCGGGACATTTTGGACATGCCGCGTTCGGACCGGCTGGGCCAGTTCGGAATCGGACTGCTCAGTTGCTTCATGGTCAGTGACGACATCGTCGTTCGGTCGCGCGCGCTCGGTGGCGCCACCGCCGTCGAGTGGGTCGGGCACGCGGACGGGACGTACACGGTCACGGAGCTGCCCGACGAGGTCGCGGCCGCGATGCCGGTCGGCACCCGGGTCGAGTTGACTCCCCGTCCCGACTCGGCGCACCTGGTGACGCCGGAGCGGGTGCTCGCACTCGCGTCGCGATACGGCCGGTATCTGCCGACCGCCGTGACGGTCGAGCTGCCGGGCGGTGCCGAGTCGATCAATCGGGATCCGGTGTTCCTGGAGCCGTCGCCGTCTCGGTCGTCCCTGGAGTTCGGGCGGGAGGTCCTCGGGGCGGAGCCCTTCGAGGCGATTCCGGTGTGGGTTCCGGCGACGCAGACGCGCGGCACCGCGTACGTGCTGCCCTTCGCGCCGTCGCCGGGCGCGAAGCAGTCGAACCGGGTCTATCTCGGTGGAATGCTGTTGTCGGAGCGGGTCGAGGCGCTGCTGCCGGAGTGGGCCTTCTTCGTCCGCGTGGTCGCCGACACGAAGGGCCTGCGGCCCACGGCGTCTCGCGAGGCGCTCATCGACGACGACGCTCTCGAGCACACGCGCTCCGAACTGGGCGCCGCGCTTCGCCGGTGGGTGATCGGTCTCGGTTCGGCTCAGCCGCACCGGCTCGCGGCGTTCCTCGCCGTCCATCATCTGTCGCTGCGGGCGCTGCTGCTGCACGACGACGAGTTGGCGCGTTTCCTGGTGCCGTGGCTGCCGGTGGACACGTCGGCGGGACCGTCGACGTACGGGGAGCTGGCGCGTCGCGGCACGATTCGGTACACCGAGACCGTCGACGAGTTCCGGCAGTTGGCCGGCATCGCGCGCGCGGACGCGCCGATCGTCAACGCGGGATACGTCTACGACACCGAGATCATGCGGATGTTGCCGGACATCATCCCGGGAGCGGTCGTCGAGTTGACGACGGTCGCCGACGAGATCGACGCGCTGGACATGCCGCCGTTGTCGGAGCGCGCGGCCGCGCGGGCGCTTCAGTCGCGCGCCGACGCCGCCTTGTCTGATTTGGACTGCATGACCTCGGTCCGGTCCTTCGCCCCCGACACGGTTCCCGCCCTGTACGTCGCGGACCCGCAGGTCCTGCGGCGGCTCCGTCGCGAGCAGGCGAGCGAGTCCGGTGGGCTGTGGGCGAACGTCATGGGCCGCATCGGCGAGAGTGACCCCGAAGTGGACGGTTCGGCGAGCACCCTCGCGCTGAACTGGCGGAATCGTCTGATCCGGACCCTGGCGTCGGTCACCGACGACGCCGTCGTCGCGCGCACCATTAGAATCCTTTATGTACAGTCTCTGTTGGCGGGTCACCGGCCGTTGAGCGCCGCCGATCGGACCGCCCTGACCGACGCCATGACCGACATCGTGCATCTCAGC
Source organism: Stackebrandtia soli (assembly GCF_965137155.1). Lineage (NCBI taxonomy): Bacteria > Bacillati > Actinomycetota > Actinomycetes > Glycomycetales > Glycomycetaceae > Stackebrandtia > Stackebrandtia soli. Next base: position 7,320 of record NZ_CBCRZX010000070.1, on the reverse strand, counting down.
GTCGGCATCGACGCCCCCACCCTCCCCAGCATCGAAGGATGACAGTGGACCCCGCGACGACGATCCAGACGCTGTTCGCCAAGATCGACGACACCCCGTACGGCCCGGCCGAACGCGCCCTCATCGACGAGGCCGTCGCGCTCGCCGACGAGACCGGCGAGGACCGTCTCGCCTACGAGGCGCGGCTACGGCTCATCACCTCCGCGAAGATGACGGGTGACACGGAGACGCTCCTGGCGACGTTCGCGTGGTGCGTCGGCCGAAACGCCGCCGACCCGGTCCGCTTCCCGCTCAGCGTCGACGACAACGACCTGCTGTGGTTCTACAAGTGGATGGCGGGGACGCTCGCCGCCGACCCGATGTTCGACCGCGCGATGATCACCGACTGCCTCGACCAGATGGAGACGGCCTACACGAACGCGGGCGTCGGCCTGTCCGGCGTGCACCAGGCCCGTTTCTGGGACGCGTTCATGGCGGGCCGAATGGACGAGGCGGGGCGCCTTCTCTCGATCGTCCAGGCCACGCCCCGCGACGACTACAGTCACTGCGACGCGTGCGTTCGCAGCGAGGAGGCCCACTTCCGTTACGCCACCGGCGATGTCGACGCCGGGCTGACCCTGCTCGACGAGATGTTCACCGAGCGCGTTTCCTGCGCCGACGAACCCGAGGGCTGCTCCTCCGCGTCGCTCATCCCGCTCCTGCGCGCCGGGCGGCTCGACGACGCCAGACAGCACCACTTCCGGTCGTACCGGCACGCCCGCGTCAACCCGGACAACCTCCGCATGGTGTCCCACCACCTCCAGTTCCTCGCCGTCACCGGCAACACCCAGCGCGGCCTGGAACTGCTCGAACGGCACCTGCCCTGGCTCGTCCACGACGGACTCAACGCCGACGCGCACCTCGCGGCGCTCACCTCATTCGCGATGCTCGGCCACGCCATCGACAGCGACGGACACGGCGACCAGCTCGTCCGGGACGCCCCCGGCCTGTCCCGCTACCTCGGCGAACACGACGGCCCCTGGACCGTCCGGGACCTGACCGTCGCGTGCTGGCGCGCCGCCGACGAACTCGCGGTCCGCTTCGACACCCGCAACGGCAACGACTACCAGAGGACCCAGCTCGCCGCCGCCCGCGAACTCGTCGACACCCGCTGGGAAGTGCCGCTCGGCGGCGCCGCCGANCCGCCCACCCCGCACGTCAGCGTCACCGAACCCGTCGACGCCGCCGGATGGCTCGACCGGGGCCGGTCCCTCGCCGCCGTCGACGACCACCGCGCCGCACTCGACGCACTCACCACGGCCATGCGCCTGTCGACCGACCCCGCCGAACGCGCCGTCATCGGCACGGGCAAGATCCGCCTCCTCGTCAACGGCGGCCGCCTCACCGAGGCGACCACCGCCCACGACGAGTACGTCGGCAACCTCGTCGCCAGTGGACAGACGGTCCTCGCCGACGCCGAGCGCGAACACGGCCTCCTGCTCCACGGGCACACCCAGCCCACCGACCACGACCGGCTGCGGCGCCTCGCCACCGACCACGACGACGCCGAGGTATCGACCCGCGCGCTCCTCGCCGCGTCCCGCGCCATCGGCGAGGACGACCCGGTCGCCAGCGACGAGCTGTGCCGCGCCGCGCACGCGCTCGCCGAATCCTCGGGCCTCGACAGTCTGGCCCTGGAAGCCATGCACGGCTTGCTCATCAGCGCGATCCGGGTGCCCCGGGCGCCCGAGGACGTCCTGGCCGTCGCCGAGCGTCTGCTCGCCGTCGAGACCAACCCGGGCCGCCGCATCCGCGTCCTCGAGATGCAGACGATGACGCTCGGCACCCAGCACGAACTCGACGCCGCGCTCGTCGCCGCGGACGAGGCGCTCGCCCTCGCCGTCGGCATCGGCAGCCACACCGGGACCGCGCACCTCGCCCGTCTGACCGCCCGCGTGGCCACCGAACTCGGCCGCGCCGAGGACGCCGTATCGCGCTGGCAGCTCGCCCTTCGCGAAGCGACGCTCGCCGACGAGAACACCTATGTGGAGCGTATCGAGCTCGCCCAGCAGCTCCTCCTCGTCGACCGCGCCCACGAGGCCGTCGAACTCCTCCGCGACCTCGTGTCCGAACTGGAGGACAAGGACGACGGCGCCGAGACGCTCGAACAACTCGCGCACTGCCTGTTCGCCCTCGGTATCGCCTTCCGGCGCTGCGGGGAGGACTCCGAGGCGTACAACGCGTTCCTCGAATCCGTCCAGATCGCGCACGAGGCGGACGCCCTCGTGATCGCGGCCCGTTCCGGCGAGAAGCTCGGCGCGCTGCTGCTGGAACACGACGACGACGAGGCCGTCGACGTGCTCGACACGGCCCTGGAGGACGCCCGTTCGCAGGACGCCACGGCGATCATCGTCGACACCCTGCACACGCGCGGCCGGGCCCGTTGCCGGTTCGGTGACGCGGCCGGGCTCTCCGACCTCGACGAGGCGCTCGGCCTCGCCGCCGAATCGGCACCCCGGTGGATGCACGCCGACATCACCGACTCGATCGCCCGCGGCCTGTTCCACCTCGACCGCGTCGACGAGGCGATCAGCACGGCCCTGCGCGCGGCCGACGCCTTCGTCGACCTGCGCAACGACGTCGGCGCCGGCATGGCGCTGCTGTTCGCCGGGGAGGTCCTGGCCGACGGTCAACGGTACGACGAGGCCGTCGTCATCCTCGCCGACGCGATCCCCCGTCTCGTCTCCGTCCAGCAGTTCCACGCCCGCGCGTGCCTGCTCGCGGGCGACGCCTACGAGCACCTGGGTCGGCACGCGGAGGCCAAGGACGTCCGCGCCGAGATCGACGGCTGAGCCGACGTCGGATCGCCGTGTCGATCGGCGGTGTCGGAGCCGCGCGGCTTCGTCTGGAGGGCCGCCATGCCTTGGCGCTCAACGGCACCCGCTCGAACGAGATCAGGCCACCCGCGCGGGTGGCCTGATCTGGAAGGTCGCGAGTCGTCCCGGGGGGGTCAGTCCTCGGAGAGTTCGAGCCAGCGGTTCTCGAGGTTCTCCCGGGTGTCGGCCAGGGTGGCCGAACGGGCCGTGAGTTGGGCGAGCTTCGTCGAGTCGGTGGCGTGGACGGCCATGTCCTCGTGGAGCTTCGCCTCCTCCGCCGTGAGCTTGTCGAGCTGCCGTTCGATCTTCGCCAGCTCCTTCTTGGCGGCACGGGCGTCCGCCGAGGGCTTCGGCTTCGCTCCGCCGGTCGACGTCGGTGTCGACCCCAATCCACTGTCCATTTGCTCCCGGCGGCGGCGCAGGTACTCCTCGATCCCGCCGGGGAGCATCCGCAGGTTCCGGTCGCCGAGCAGCGCCTGGACGACGTCCGTCGTGCGCTCCACGAAGTACCTGTCGTGGCTGACGACGACGAGCGATCCGGGCCAGCCGTCGAGGAGGTCCTCAAGCTGGGTGAGCGTCTCGATGTCGAGGTCATTCGTCGGTTCGTCGAGGAACAGGACGTTCGGCTCGTCCATCAGCAGTCGCAGCAGCTGCAGGCGTCGGCGTTCGCCACCGGACAGGTCACCGACGGGTGTCCACTGCTTCGTCCCGGTGAAGCCGAACTGTTCGCACAGCTGGCTCGCCGACAGCTGGCGTTTGCCGAGGTCGACGTGTTCGCGGACGCGTTGCACCGCTTCGAGGACCCGCCAGGTCGGGTCGAGTTCGGCGACCTCCTGCGACAGGTACGCCAGCCGAACGGTCTTGCCGACCTTGATGACGCCCTTGGCGGGTTGGCGTTCGTCGAACGCGGCCGTCGCGAGGGCGCGCAGCAGTGAGGTCTTACCCGCGCCGTTGACGCCGACGAGGCCGATCCGGTCGCCCGGGCCGAGCTGCCACGTCAGGTCCGACAGCAGGGTCTTGTCGCCGGCGGTGATGGTGACGTCCTCGAGATCGAAGACGGTCTTGCCGAGCCGGGAGTTGGCGAAGCTCATGAGTTCCGGCTGGTCGCGCGCGGGCGGCTCGTCCGCGATGAGCGCGTTCGCCGCGTCGATGCGGAACTTCGGTTTCGAGGTCCGGGCCGGTGGGCCGCGTCGCAGCCACGCGAGTTCCTTGCGCATCAGATTGGAGCGCTTGTCGGCCTCGACGGCGGCGATGCGTTCGCGTTCGGCGCGGGCGAGGACGTACGCGGAGTAGCCGCCCTCGTATTCGAAGACCTGCCCGTCCTGGACGTCCCAGACGCGGGTGCACACCTCGTCGAGGAACCAGCGGTCGTGCGTGACGACCGCGAAGGCGCCCTTGCGTTGCCGCATGTGTCGGGCGAGCCAGTCGATGCCCTCGACGTCGAGGTGGTTCGTCGGCTCGTCGAGGAGGAGGACGTCGGCGTCGGTGATGAGGAGCTGCGCGAGGGCGACACGGCGGCGTTCGCCTCCCGACAGCGGACCGACGGTCGAGTCGAGACCGTGGGAGAGGCCCGGCAGGTCGAGTCCGCCGAACAGTCCGGTGAGGACGTCGCGGGTGCGGGCGTCGGACGCCCACTCGTGTTCGGCCATGCCACCGAGGACCTGGTCGCGGACGGTCGCGTCGGGGTCGAGGGTGTCCCGCTGCGTCAGCAGGCCGACGCGGAGACCGCCCGACCAGGTGACGCGGCCGGAGTCCGCGGGTTCGGTCTTGCCGAGGAGCGACAGCAGGGTGGTCTTGCCGTCCCCGTTGCGGCCGACGATGCCGACGCGGTCGCCGTCGGAGAGACCGAGCGACACGCCGTCGAGGAGGGTTCGGTTCGGGTACGCCTTGCCGACGGTTTCCAGGTTGATGAGGTTCGTCGCCATCAGCAGCCCGGTCGTGTCGTTTGAGTCAGCACGGCGGTCAACGATACGCGGAACCGCGGATGGCGGCGGCGCGGCCTCCGGACGAGCGTCGGCACGGTGGGGCTGCGGCCGGGTTCGCGGTCGGGTCGCTCTCGGCGGGCACGTCGAGGGACGCGGAGTGGACGGCGTTTTGAGTCCGTTATGGACTATGGGCGCGGGGGTCGGTCGAGGACCCGCAGGACCAGTTCGAGGACGGCGACGGCTCCCGGTTTGTGGAGGGGGTCGTTGCCGTTGCCGCATTTGGGGGATTGGACGCAGGACGGGCAGCCGGTCGCGCAGTCGCACGCGGCGATCGCGTCACGCGTCGCGGTGAGCCAGTCCCGCCAGGCGACGAAGCCGCGTTCGGCGAAGCCCGCCCCACCGTGGTGCCCGTCGTAGACGAACACGGACGGGCAGTCGGTGTCGGCGTGGCGGGGCGTGGACAGGCCGCCGATGTCCCACCGGTCGCAGGTCGCGATGAGCGGCATCAGGCCGATCGCGGCGTGCTCGGCGGCGTGCAGGCTGCCGGGGACGTCGGCGCGGACGACGCCGGCCTCGGCGAGCGCGTTCTCGCTGATCGTCCACCACACGGCGACGGTGCGCAGGGTGCTCGGCGGGAGGTCGAGGGGGATCTCGTCCATGAGCTCGCCGCCGGGGAGGCGCCGCCGCTGGTAGGCGACGACCTGATTGGTGACTTCGACGTCGCCGTAGTACAGGGCGATCGGGCCGTGCGCGATCCGGTCGCGGACGTTGAGGATCTCCAGGTCGGTCGTCGTGCGCGGATGGGTCGACCACTCGGGGCGGGCGGAGCGCACGAACGCGGCCCCGTCGTCCTCGTCGAGCGCGTCCACGAGATACGACAGTCCCTTGTGTAGATAGACGGCGCCGGGGTGGACGAGTTGGTGGACGCTGGCGGCGTCGACGGTGCCGAGCAGTTCGCCGGAATCTCCCTCGATGACGTCGACGGGTGTCCCCGCCGAACCACGAAGTGGCACTTGTGGACGGTTGCGTCCGGTGTAGTACCAACCGGTCGGGCGTCGCCGGACGAGCCGCGCCTCCGCGAGCTGTGCGAGCAGGGGTTCGGCGGCCCTCGCGTCGAAAAGGTCGAGATCGGCGTCACGCAGCGGCGCCTCGTCGGCCGCGCAGAGCAGGTGCGGTCCGAGGATGTACGGGTTCGTCGGGTCGAGGACGGTCGCCTCGACCGGCCGGGCGAAGATCGCCTCGGGGTGGTTGACGAGGTAGGTGTCGAGCGGATCGTCGCGGGCGACGAGGATCGCGAGCGCGGGGACGTCGCCGCGTCCGGCCCGCCCGGCCTGCTGCCACAGGGACGCGAGCGTTCCGGGATAGCCGCACAGGAGGACCGCGTCGAGGCCGTCGATGTCGATGCCGAGTTCGAGGGCGTTCGTCGCGGCGAGGCCGAGTAGTTCACCGTCGCGCAGCGCGGACTCGATGGCCCGCCGGTCGTCGCGCAGGTATCCGGACCGGTACGCGGCGACGCGGTTCGAACGACCCGACCCCGCGAGGTGTTCACGGGCGAGCGAGGCGACGAGTTCGACGCCACGCCGGGACCGGACGAACGCGACGGTCCGGGTCTGTCGGTTGGCGAGACCGGCGAGGAGTTCCGCGGACTCCGTGAGCGCGGATCGTCGCGTGGGCGCGCCGTGTTCGCCCGTGATGTCGGGAAGCAGCGGGGGCTCCCACAGCCCGAACGTGACGCCGGGGTGCGGGGACGCGTCCTCGACGACGGCGGTCATGTCGACGCCGCACAGTCTGCCCGCGCCGTGGGCGGGGTCGCCGGTCGTCGCGGACGCGGCGATGAATACGGGCTTGGCTCCGTAGTGTTCGGCGAGCCGCCGCAGCCGCCGCAACACCAGCGCGACATGGGAACCGAAGACGCCACGGTAGGCGTGGCATTCGTCGACGATGACGTAGCGCAGGCCGCGCAACAGCCGGATCCAGCGGTCGTGTCGCGGCAGGATCGCGTAGTGCAGCATGTCCGGGTTCGTCAGGACGAGGCTGCCGTGTCGGGCGATCCACTGGCGCTGCTCGTAGGGCGTGTCGCCGTCGAGCGTGACGGCGGCGAGCCCGTCGAGGTCGAGCCGGTTGAGGGAACGGCTCTGGTCGGTGGCGAGCGCCTTCGTCGGCGACAGGTACAGCGCGGTGGCGCCGTCGTCGGCGTCGAGGGCCGCCAGGACCGGCAACTGGTAGGCGAGGCTCTTGCCGGACGCCGTGCCCGTCGCGATGACCGTGTGACGTCCACTATGGGCGAGGCTCGCAGCGGTGGCCTGATGCCGCCACGGCCGTTCGACACCGGTCGCGACGAGCTGCTTGACGACCTCCGGCGGAACCCAGTCCGGCCAGTCGACGGGATCGGCCTGCCGCGGTGGGACGTCGTGCACGTGACGCAGCGGCTCCCCGTCCCGGAACACGGCGAGCCGCCGCAACAGGTCAGCGGGGGCGAGGTCCACGGTTTCGATGGTAGAGGCACGCACCCACCCCGGCCGCCACGCCAGCCCCCACCG
>NZ_CBCRZX010000069.1:0-17989 GCF_965137155.1 Stackebrandtia soli | reverse complement strand
CCCGGCCCCCGCGTCGGCTCACAGGCCGCTGACCTGGTTGATCCAGTCGGCGTTGGCGGGGATCGACGTGTAGCCGCTCCAGCGCCCGTCGGTGGGCTTGTAACCGATGGCGCACACGCCCGCGAGGACGTATTCGCCGGTGACGGGGCTCTGGACGAAACCGGGGCCGCCGGAGTCTCCGCCGGCGACACCGCCGTCGCCGACCATGCAGATGACGTTGGTCGTCTGGCAGCCCTCGGTCGAGGTCACGCCGTTGGAGTACTTGAGCCGCTCGGGGAGCGGCCCGCTCCAGTCCGCGTTCTCGGAACCCCAGCCGTAGATCGTCGACGCCTGGCCGAGCTGGACGTCGGCGGAGTTCGCCATGGGGGCGTACTCGTTGTCGAACGGCTGCGCCAGACGCAACAGGGCGATGTCGTTGAGCGGCCAGGCGTAATCGGGGTGCATGTGGACTTCGGAGACCGCTCGTTCGGTGCCGCCCGAGGACCGGTCGAGTGAACCGATGCGGACGGAGTAGTTCCCTCCGCCTTCGACGCAGTGCGCCGCGGTGATGATCCACTCGGAACCGATCTGGCTGGACGTGCAGGTGAATGCTCCACCATTGTGGAGCGCCGCGATCCAGGGCTTGGGGTCGTTGACGGGGCCGCCGCCGACGATGGTGGTGCCGGGGTCACCATCGGAGTCGATCGCGGCCGGGGAAGGGGTGGCGGCGTGGGCGGGCAGCGAGAGCGCTGTCGCCGCGAGAGCCAGAAGGGACATCCCGACGACGGCGAGCGCCTTCGTCAGGATCGGTCGGGGGGACATGGTTCTCCTTCGTCGGACGGGGTGGCGCGAGGATCGTCGTCGCGCGTGCGGGGTGTAATTCAATCGATATATTTCTCTCAGGGAATACGCCGTATGTCAAGAAAACGGTCGACAATTAGGCTGCGATTAGGGGGCCGGTCGACCTCCGAGGTCGGGGGTCGAACCCGCATGGGTCGCACGGGCACTACTATGGACTGTGGATGGTCGGAGGGTGCGACCTGTTGTCGCCGTGGCGTCATCTCGACCCGTCCGTGTCAAAACGCTCGTGCGTCGGCGCGTCGCTCGAGCCCAAATGTCACCCGATGTGATGATGTGGTGTTCGAGAATTGTACGGAATACCCACATTTGGACTGATATGTCGAAATTCTTCAATGTCGACGAGGTGGAGTTCTCCACCGCGATGCGCGGGTACGACCGGGCACAGGTCGACAGGTTCACCACCTCTGTCGCCATCGCGGTCCGCACCGCCCAGAAACGCCGTAACGAAGCCGAGCAGGCGATGGGCGAGGCCGGGACCGCTCTCCGCCGAGCGGAGCAGCGTATCGGCGCCCTCGAGCGCCGACTCTCCGACAACGCCGATCGGATCGCCGAGAACGAACAGCCCACCCTGTCGAGCCTGGGGTCCCGTGTCGAGCAGGTCTTGCGCGCGGCCGACCTCGACGCCGACACCCAACGCGAGGACGGCCGACGGTCCGCGGTCGAGATCGTCGACGCCGCGAAGGTGGAGGCCGAGCAGATCGTCGAATCCGCGCGCATCATGGCGTCGACGTTGACCGCCACTGCGAACCGCGAAGCCTCCGGAATGCGGGCCGCGGCCAAGGCCGAGAGCATCGACCTCGTCGATACCGCACGAATCGAATCCGAGACCGAGAAAGTGGAAGCCCACCGTGAGACCGAGCACCTGTGGGCGCAAGCGCTCGCCGAAGCCGAGAAGCTCAAGTCCGAGTCGACCCGCCAGATCACGGGCGACAGGGTCACCGCCGAGCGAGAGAACGCCCAACTGCGGGCGATCGCTCTCCGTGACGCCGACGAACTGCGTGCGGCGGCCGGGCTGTTCGCCGAAGGCGCGGAGGCTCGACAGCGTCGTGGCGACGCGCTGGCCCTCGAACTGGCCGCACGCCGGGAGGAACTCGAGAGGGCGAATTCGAAGAGGCACGCCGACGCCGTCGCCGACGCCCAGCTCAAGGTCGAGGAGGCCGAGGAACGCGCCGAACTCGCCGAGAAGCAGTACCGGGACGCGTGCGCACGCGCGGACGACCGGCTCGTCGAAGCCGATCGCCGGGCTGTGCAGACCCGTGACGACGGGGCGATCGCTGCCGCCGAGCTTCTCGCCGAGGGCAAGGCTCAGGCGGCCCGTATCCGCAGCGAAGCCCAACAGACGGCTGAACGGATGGCGGTGCCGTTGCGGCGAGAGGTCGAGGAGCTCGAACGCCGCAGGATGGCCGTCGCCTCGCACCTGGAGGACCTCCGTCGGCAGCTCAACCAGGTCGCCGGTGGCGACATCGACCTGCCTGTTCCCAAGACGACCCTCTACACCGCGTCCACCCCGGCTCAGCGCTCCCCGGTGGCCGGCTGACGACCTTCCCATAGAACCGTCGCGCGAATGGACCCATTCGCGCCGATCGGCGCGGACCGTGATCGGTTCGCGCCGATCTGTGCGTTCGGGGCGTCTTGCGATTCGGACGGCTAATGTTTTAGTTTCTGAACTATTAACTGTTCGTCCCTGGTTTACGCGCTCCGGTGGCCGTACGGTGTCGGGAACGGCACCCTCGACCCGTTCCGATCCTCTCGAGGTGACACATGAGCTTCAACTTGATACCCCGGCCGAAAGACGTTGCCGCACAACACGAACCGCCGTTCGTCATCACCCCGGATACCGTCATCGTCGCCCGCGGCGACGCCGTGTCCGCCGGTTGGCTGTGGCACGACGCCGCTCGGGCCGCCACCGGTTTCGCCCTGCCCGTCGTCCCCGAGACCACGGCCGACTCGACGATCACCTTCGTCGTGGACGGCGACCGGCCCGACGACGCCACGACGGCCGCCGAGGCGTACCGCATCGTCGTCGGCACGGACGCGGTCACCGTGACCGCGGCCCACCCTGCGGGCCTCGCCCGCGCGGTCGCGACGCTGCGGCAGTTGCTGCCGCCCACCGCGTTGCGCGCCGCCGCCATCAACGAGGGCCCCGTGGAGCTGCCGTCCGTCGTCATCGACGACGAGCCGCGGTTCGCCTGGCGCGGAGTCATGATCGACGTCGCGCGGCACTTCCAGCCGAAGTCGTTCCTGCTGCGGCTCATCGACGCGGCCGCCCTGCACCGACTGAACGTCATCCACCTGCACCTCACCGACGACCAGGGCTGGCGCCTGGAAGTACCACAGTGGCCACTATTGACCGAGATCGGTTCGTGGCGAACCGAGACCGTCATCGGGCATGCCCTGTCCGAGCAGGGGTACGACGGAACCCCGCACGGGGGCTTCTACACTCGCGACGACCTTCGCGAGATCGTCGCCTACGCGGCACGACACCACATCACGATCGTCCCCGAGATCGATCTGCCGGGCCACGTCCGCTCCGTCCTCGCGGGTTATCCCGAGCTCGGCAACACGGGCGAGCCCAGCACCGTCGCGACGACCTTCGGGATCTTCAGCGAGGTGCTCGCCCCCACCGACGAGGCGCTGCGGTTCACCCAGGACGTCTTCGACACCGTCGTCGACGTCTTCCCGTCGCCGTACATCCACATCGGTGGCGACGAGTGTCCGCGCTCGGAATGGCGGGCGAGCCCGGCCGCCGTCGCCAAGGCAGCGGAACTCGGTCTAGACAATGTGGATCATCTGCAGTCGTGGTTCACCGAGCGGTTCAGCGAGCAGTTGGCGCGACACGGCCGCGCGATCATCGGCTGGGACGAGATCCTCGACGGCGGGGCGCCCGCGGACGCCGTCATCCAGGTCTGGCGGGACTTCGCGATCGCGGCGAAGGCGGCCGCGAAGGGGCACCGGGTGATCATCGCCCCCACCGAGGCGGTCTACCTGGACTACTACCCGTCCACGTTGTCGGAGGAGCCGCTCCACATCCACAACATGAACACCCTCGACGAGATCGGAGGGTTCGAGCCGGTTCCGGAGGGAGTCGACGACGCCCTCGTCTTCGGGGTCCAAGCCCAACTGTGGACGGAATACATGCCGACGCCCGAACACGTCGAGTACGCGGCGTTCCCGCGACTGGCCGCCGTCGCCGATCTCGCGTGGGCCGGCAAGGCGGCGCGAGCGGAGGATCCGTTCTCCGACCGGATCGAGGGGCACCTGGACCGGCTGGACGCCGTCGGGATCAACTATCGACCGCTCGACGGCCCGCACCCATGGCAGCGGGGCGGAACCGGTCGCCGTCGCAGGTTCGATCTGACGGACGAGAACCGACCGGAACGGCCCGACCTCCCTGGACACTGAGGACGGGTCCCGCCAAGGGGAACACCACGCACACATATCGACGGCCGAGCATCCCCCGTGGCTGCTCGGCCGTCGATCTCCCATTCAACACCGGTATCGGCGTCGGCGGGGCGGTTTTTCTCAACCGCCCGCCGACATCCACCGATCAGTAGCGCGCGCCACCAACTGAAATGCCCTCGTCCGGAAGGACGACGGCCTCAGAGCCGAGGCCCGGCATTTCACGGTCGGCCGAAGCGTCGCGGTCGGCGTCGCGGTCCGCCGCGGGTGCGGTCCGGTCGGCCGGCGCGACGCGGTCGGCGTCACGGTCGGCCGAAGCGTCGCGGTCGGCGTCGCGGTCCGCGGGCAGCGTCCGGTCCACCGGCGCCTGCGCGTCGGGCGCGGTCCGGTCGGCCGGAAGCTCGACCGGAGTCTCCCCGCGGGTCGGCAGGTCGATGCGGATCGGGTTCTCGGTTCCCGTGGGAATCACGAACTCGGCCTCGTTGACCTGGCGCTGACGGTCGGCGTCACGGTCGGCCGGTGCGATGCGGTTGGCGTCGCGGTCGGCCGGTGCGATGCGGTCGGTGTCGCGGTCGGCCGGTGCGACGCGGTCGGTGTCGCGGTCCGCGGGTGCGGTCCGGTCGGCCGGTGCGTCGCGGTCGGCGTCACGGTCGGTCGAAGCGTCGCGGTCGGCGGGCAGGATCTGGTCCAGCGGCGCCTGCATGTTCGGCTCGGCGTCGGTCGGCAGGTCGATGCGGATCGGGTTCTCGGTTCCCGTGGGAATCACGAACTCGGCCTCGTTGACCTGACGCTGACGGTCGGCGTCACGGTCGGCGGGCGCGACGCGGTTGGCGTCACGGTCGGCGGGCGCGACGCGGTCGGCGTCACGGTCGGCCGGTGCGACGCGGTCGGTGTCGCGGTCCGCGGGTGCGGTCCGGTCGGCTGGCGCGTCGCGGTCGGCGTCGCGGTCGGCGGGCAGGATCTGGTCCAGCGGCGCCTGCATGTTCGGCTCGGCGTCGGTCGGCAGGTCGATACGGATCGGGTTCTCGGTTCCCGTGGGAATCACGAACTCGGCCTCGTTGACCTGGCGCTGACGGTCGGCGTCACGGTCGGCCGGCGCGACACGGTCCGCGTCACGGTCCGCGGGCAGGGTCCGGTTGACCGGCTCCTGTCCGGCGGGCGTGACCTGGTCGACCGGCGCCTGCGCGGCGGGCGCGGTCTGGTCGGCCGGAATCGGCTGCTGCGCGGCCGGGTCCGGTGTGGTCACGCACGGGTTGATCGGCTCTTGGACCGGTTCCTCGGCGGGCAGCATGATCGGTGCGTCCGTCGGCTGCTCCGGGATGTCGATCCTAACCGGACCGTCGTCGCCCGTGGGCGTGACGAATCCGGCCTCGTCGATCGGCTGACGCCGGTCGGCGGGAGCCTGCGCGGCGGGCGCCGTCCGGTCGGCGGGTGCCTGAGCCGCAGGCGCCGTCTGGTCAGCCGGTGCCTGCGCGCCGGGCGCGGTCTGGTCGGCCGGGGCCGGCAGCTGCGCCGACGGGTCGGGCGCGGTGGCGCACGGGTGGCCGCTGGCGTTCGGGTCGACCGGCTGGTCGGCCTGAGCACCTGGTTGAGCGGGCGTCTCACCGGCGACCGGAGCCGCTACACCCGCTGGCGCCTCGGCCGGAATGTCGGCGGCTGCCGGGTGCGCCGACGCCTGCTGCGAAAGGCCGAGAGCGGCCAGACCCGCTGCGCTGGCGATCACGATGGTCGCGATCCTCCGCGATGTGATGTGCATTCTTCCCCCTGTTAGATGGATGCGATCGCGCCGCCGATGTGGACCGAAACCCGATGCGTGGGCACCTGTCTGTGCCGACGGCGCGGACGGCTCTCACCGTAGTGACGCGCGTGCGGAGGGTACCGGCAAATAGCCGAATCCGTGCATGTGCATGCGAGCGTGGTCGGTGCCGTGTTGGCCGGGAGTGCTTGCTCGACAAGGGAGTGCGCCGAGAGCGGCGGTGCGATGACCGCGTAGGTCTCGAACCGTTGGGGCGGTTCGGTCATGGGGAGTGACCGTCCCGCCGTCGCCGCGGCGGGACGGTTACCGCGTCAGAGCACGCGACCGTAACCGGCGACGGGTGCCAGGTCGACGGGCGCGACTTGGACGTTCTGTCCGGCGGTGGGCGCGTGGATGACGGAGCCGTCGCCGACGTACAGGGCGACGTGGTGCAGATCTGTGTAGTAGAACACCAGGTCGCCGGGCTGAAGCTCGTCGCGCGCGATGTGCGCGGTCACGTCGTACTGTCCGGCGGAGGAGTGCGGCAGACTCACGCCTGCCGCCGACCACGCGGCGGAGGTCAGACCGGAGCAGTCGTAACCGGGACCGGTGCCGCCCCATTGGTACGGGGCGCCGAGGACGCTGTGCGCGAAGTTGATCGCGGTGGTGGCGGCGCCGTCGAGGCCCGCCGGGATCGGGGGCGCGGGTCGGCCGCTCGGTCCGAAGTAGCCGAAGCCGGCGGCGTGCGCGCGCGCGGCGTCGAGCTCGGTGGTCGCCTCCTCGATGCGGTCCTTGAGGGTGTCGCGTTCGTCGGCGAGGGCGTCGCGTTGCTCCGTGAGGTCGTCGATGTCGCGTTGAGCGGCGTCGAGTTCGACGAGTGCGGTGGTCGCGGCGGCGACCTGGTCGCGGTGCCGGGCGGTGATGAACTCGAGCATGGTGAGCCGGTCGGCGAGGTCGCTCGGTCCGGTGGCCGTCAGGGGCGTGATGAGGGTGTTGGGGCCGTGTCGATAGAGCGCGGCGGCGAGGTCGTTGACCTCGGCTATGGCTTGGTCTCCGTCGCTGGTCATGGGGCGGAGCGTGTTGGCGAGGGTGGCGTGCCGTTCGGTGAGCTCGTCGAGGTCGGCGACGATCGCGTGATGGTTCTCGATCGTGGTTTCGAGTTCCGTCGCGACGGTGTCGATGTCTGCTTCGAGTTCGGCGACGGTCGGTTCGGCGACCGCGGGCGCGGCCATGGCCAAGGCCCCGATGAGGGCGGACGCCAGGACGGCCGGCCAGATGACATGGGGCCGTATGGTGTCGGATCGTGTCGACACGTGGGCGGTCTCCTGTGGACTGGGCGGAAGTGGCTACATAGGACAGTTCCGTGCCCTGGCCGATTGGGGTGCGGGCGGTCGAAACCGGGCCGAACCTATCAGTGTCATGGGATCGCGACGGTGCGCGACACGCGTGAAGGCCGTGGATGTCTCCATGTCTGGATACGTCGACGGGCCGGTCCCGCCTGTGGTGGCGGAACCGGCCCGTGTCGCGGTGGAGATGTGTCGGTTCAGCCGGGTCGGCCGTATCCGTCGATCGGCATCGAGTCGATGCCCACGACGGAGACGTTCTGGCCGGAGGTCGGCGCGTGCACGACGACCCCGTCACCGGCGTAGATGCCCACGTGGTTGAGCCCGTTGTAGAAGACGAGGTCACCGGGGGCGAGGTTCGCGCGGCTGACGTGCGGCATCGAGTTGTACTGCGACGCGGCGTTGTGCGGGAGGCCGACACCGGCGGCGTTCCAGGCGCCCATGGTCAGACCGGAGCAGTCCCACGCGTCGGGGCCCGCGGCACCCCAGGAGTACGGCTCGCCGACCTGCGCGTACGCGAAGGAGACGGCGTCACCCGCGGCACCGGACGGCGCTGGCGGGAACTGGGAGATGTCGGGTGCGCTCGGAGGTGACAGCTGGGCCTTGAGCTCGTCGAGGTCCGCCATCTCACCTTCGATCTTCGACTTCTTCTTGCCGATCTCCTTCTTGATCGCCTTCTGGGAGACCTTGGTTTCCTCCAGGGTCGCCAGTTCCTCTTCGAGGTTGGTCTGCGCTTCGATGAAGCGGTCGAGGTCCTCGGCCTGGGAGGCGTTCAGGGCCGACATGGCCGTGATCCGGTCGATCGCGCGGTTGGGCGATCCACCGAGGATGGATCCGACGGCACTGAGATCGTTGCCCTTGGTGTAGGCGGCGACGGCGATGTCGGTCGCGGCCAGGCGGGCTTCCTCGGCCTCTTCCTCCAATTTGGGAAGAGACTTCTCGATCTTCTTGATTCGCTTTTCGGTCTTCTTGAGGTCTTCGTTGGCGCCGTTGTAATCCTCGATGACGGCTTCGAGTTCTTCGCCGCGTTCCTTGAGTTCGGCCTCGACTTCCTCAAGGGAATCGGGGTCGGCGTGTGCCGCGCCGGGTGCGATCGAGATCAGTAGCAACGCGGTCGCGGCCGCTGCGATGAACGCGTGACGTTTCTTCACCGTCGAACGTGCTCCTTCTGGCTTTTCCGCCTACCGAGTTAGCTGACGGGTTCGGGCGGGGAAGAAGCTCTTCATGGCTCGCGTGCCGGACGAGGCATGAGTGTGCGCCCTACCGTCGACAACGGGGGTGTTGCCTGCCGACGGATTCACCCCAGGGAAACGGTTCCCCGGCTCGCCGCGCGGCGGCGATTCGGCGGTGTCGTCCGGCGGCGCCGGGGGTGGCGGACCGAGCTTTCCGAACGACGGGGCCAACAGTAGAGGGGCGTGTGGGGCCTTATCAAGGTCTGAGAGGCTGATATTTGCCGTGGTAGGGAATATTTTGCGGCCGCGTGACGGACCGGGTTCGCTCATTGACGCTGTGGTGTTCGCAACCGGCGATTTATACCCACCGGGGGTATACTGTTCCGTGGAGGTGTTCGACACATGACCGAGTACTGGTACCACACCGATCGCGAGGCGCTGCAAAAACGGCTTCGCCGGGTCGAAGGGCAGGTCCGTGGCCTGCAGCGAATGGTCGGCGAGGATGCCTACTGTATCGA
This sequence comes from Stackebrandtia soli, assembly GCF_965137155.1. NCBI lineage: Bacteria > Bacillati > Actinomycetota > Actinomycetes > Glycomycetales > Glycomycetaceae > Stackebrandtia > Stackebrandtia soli. Next base: position 8,982 of record NZ_CBCRZX010000069.1, on the reverse strand, counting down.
CATCCTTACACAGATCTCCGCCGCCAACCGCGCCCTGCAAGCCGTCGCGCTGAGCCTTCTCGAAGGCCACCTCGCGCACTGTGTCGCGGAGGCGGCGGCGGACGGCGGCGCCGAGGCCGCCGCGAAGGTCAAGGAAGCCTCTGACGCGATCGCGCGTCTCGTCCGATCCTGATACATCGAGAAAGTGACAATCATGAACACAACCACGTACCAGGTGTCCGGTATGACCTGCGGCCACTGCGCGAAGGCCGTCACCGACGAACTGACCGAGCTGGAGGGTGTCTCCTCGGTCGACGTGGACGTCGCGTCCGGCGCGGTCACGGTCTCCTCGGCCGCGCCGTTGACCTTGACCGATGTCCGCGCGGCCGTCGACGAGGCGGGTTACACCCTCGTCGAGGCGTGACGGCGTGACGGCGAGGCTCCGGGGTCGAGGCTCGCGATAGGCGGACGTTCCAGACGGCGGGCGGATCGACCACCCGAGCCGACGGGAGTTCGCTAGGCGGCGCCCAACAACGTGCCCAACCGCGGCTTGACATTCCACTGTGTTGTCAAGTCGCGGTAGTGCGCCCAGTCGGATTCCGAGGCGGCCCCACCCGTCCGGGTCGCGCGGATCAGGGTGTTGCGCGGGGTGTGAGCCGAGTCGATGAACTCGATGACGTCGACCCGGTATCCATGCAGCCGCAACAGTTGCGCGCGCAACGCGTCCGTGAGGACGTCCGCGAACCGTTCCCGCAGTATGCCGTCGCCGAGCAGCGCGCGACCCCCGTCGACGCCACCCGCCTTCAGCTGGGCGGCGAGATCGTGGTGGCAGCACGGCGCGGCCACGATGTGCCGAGCCCCCGCCGCCACACCCCGCGCCAACGCGTCATCGGTCGCGGTATCGCAGGCGTGCAGGGCCACGACGAGGTCGGCGTCCGAGACGTTCGCCTCCTCGATCGACGCCGCCTCGAATCGCAGCGTGCCGTCCATGCCGAGTTCCATGGCCAAGGCGGTGTTGCGTTCGCGCTGGTCGGCGCGGACGTCCACGCCGACCGTCGAGGCGGTCAGCCCGAGTCGAGCGGCGTAGCGACTCAGCGCGAACGTCAGATAGGCGTTGCCGCAGCCCAGATCCGCGATCGCCACAGAATCCTCATAGGACTTCAGGAGTGGGTCGACGGCGCGCAGGAAGGCGTCGACCTGGCGGCGTTTCGCCGCGCCCGCCCCCAACGCGCCGAACAGCGCGTCATCCGGCGGCATCAGGTGCGGGGCCGCCCGATCGTGGTCGAGTCGCTGCTCGTGCCCGACGTCGCTCGTGTGCACCTGAGCCTCGCCCCGTTTGGTCACCCGCAACGTCACCGTCCGAGTCGTCGTCTCGACCAGCCAGTTCCCGTACGGCTGGGCGAGCAGCTCACCGAGCGTCGCCTCCGCTTCGTCGAACGAGACGTTCGCCGTGTGCGGCCGTTGCCCGTCGTCACGGGACACCTGAAGCCGCACCCCGTCCTTCAGGCGGACCGGACGCAGCACCACCTTGACGTGCTCGGGCGGGGGCAGGCCACGACGGCGCCCCGACGCGACGGCTCGGACGAGACCCTCGGGGTCGAGGACGAGCCGACGAATCCGGTCAAGAGCTGGCTGCAAGGGTTCGGTCACCCGTCAACGGTCCCACGCCGCGTACAGCTTGTCGACGGTGAGGGCCGCGGTGTCGCGCAGCAGTGTGTCCGGCGTCAACGCGACGTTCGTCAGGGTCGACAGGAACGACACCAGACCGGGAAGGCAGTACCCGTCATCGGTGAGCGCGGACTCGCCCATCGGCGACCGTTTCGCCAGCACCTCACGCGTGTGCTGCCACGTCTTCTCGACCTCCTCCGGCGACGGCACCCCGAAGCCGTGGCCGACCGGCGCCGAATGCCGCAGCTTGATGAGGGAACTGTCCCCGAACGCCAACGCGAGCGCGTTCGCCTCCGACACGTGCGCCCGCGTCGGCTGGTCCAGGTCCACCATCACCGAACACGGGTTCACGCACGCGCCGGCGCACACCGCCACCGCGTGCGACAGGTTCGAGTGGTACCGATCCAGGTAGGTCTGCCAGCCGCGAACGTCCGAGCGGGCGATCCGCAGGGCCCGACTCGCCGCGCTCGCGTCCGGCCGATGGTGAGCGCATTCGTCGTCGCCGGTGCCGAAGCGGCTGTCCGGGCGCGCGACGTCGGCACCGATCCGGGCCGGATCCCCGGCGTGCCCCCACGCGCCCTCCCAGATCAGCAGCGGAAGGTATTCCCCCATGATGTGGACGGTCGAGACGAATCCGGCCATGTCGTGGCGGAAATGCCTGGCGGCCAGCACCTCCAGCATCAGCCGAAACGACGGGGCGAGGCTGCCGAGCGCGCCCCGGTAGCGCTCGTCGGGGCGCTGCGGCATGCGGCACGCGCGGGCGCGGTCGACGAGCGCGGTGTACTCGGGGCCGCCGTCGGCGGTGTCGGCCATGTCGAAGTCTTCGGCGTCCATGTCGACGAGCCGTTGACCGAACAGGCAGATCCGGCGCAGGCGCGCGACGGCGTCGGCGGGCAATCCCAGCATCGGCACCAGCGCGCGCACGTCACCGAACGCGTAGCGATGGCACAGGGCTTCGAGCACGTCAAGGGGCGAGGTCATAGCGCCCGAGTTTTCCATTTCGCCCGAACGGCCGTATCCTTGGCCGTCGGACCGATTCGACGGGGGTGAACCATGACACGCGACGACGCGAAACGCGTTCCCGTCGACGACGAACCACTGCTGCCGGAGCAGACCAGCGACGACACGGACGAGGGGTGGTCGCCTCCCCGTCGCCGATCCGCCCCCGTGATCTCCGCCGAGGATCAGCGACTCCTCGACGAACGCCCGCCGCACTGGGGCTGACGGCGACACCGCCCCGTCTGTTCACTATGGATTGAACGCGGGGCTACGGCGCTTCGGCACGGGTGTCACGCATGACCGGCTCGCGTGTTCGGCCCGCGCGGCGAAGCCCCTTCTGAATCGGACGGGTCGCGTTGTCCAATCGTCACTCACAGTCAGTTCTGTTGTGTCGACGGCGGACTCCCGTCTGATGGGACGTCGCGCTCCCGACGTCGATCGGGGCCATCGACGGGGCGGTCGTCTCGCGCAACCCAAGGGCGTCAATCGAACCGGCCCCGCCATGAGTCCACTTCGGTCCAAATGGACGCGGGCCGACGGCGTGCGGGCGCTCGGGGAACAGGGCCTTCGCCGTGGCGACAAGTCGTCATGGCGAGTTGTCGTCGCAGCGTATAGCGGTATTTGCGGAGATTGATCTGCAATCGTGTGTCTCACCCCAGCCCTTCGACGCACACGAAAGTTCAGACATGAGCCCCCAGCATTTCCGACGCCGTGTCGGGGCAGCGTCCGCCGTGGTGATGGCCACGGCGACCGCCCTGTTCGCCACGGCATCGCCGAGTGCCGCAGCCGGAGGACCACTCTCCGGTGAGGACACCGCGCGAGCCGACGCGGTCGTCACCCTCATCACCGGAGACCAGGCCACAGTCCACTACGACGCCAACGGAATCGCCTCTGCGGTCCTGAAGACCGAAGAGGACTACTACACGACCCGCGACGGCCAGGACCTGTACGTCGTCCCCGCGTCCGCGCAGGCCGCGATCAACGCCGGCACGCTCGACCCGCAACTGTTCAACGTGACCGGACTCGTCCGCTCCGGATACGACGACGCCAACCGCGACGACATCCCGCTCATCGTGACCGGCGCGCCCATGAAGACCCGAGGCGTCACCACCGGCGTCACCCTCGACGCGATCGGCGCCAGCGCCATCACCGTCGACAAGGACAACACCGAGTCCCTGTTCACCGCCGCCACCACCGCCCGCAGCGAGCGCAAGATCTGGCTCGACGCGAAAGTCGAGGGCTACGGCGAACTCGACCCCGCCACCGGCGTCCCCCAGACCGGCGCCGACGAGGTCTGGCTCGACGGATACACCGGCGAAGGCACCACCGTGGCCGTCCTCGACACCGGCTACGACGCCGAACACCCCGACCTGACCGGCCGCGTCGTCGGCTCCGCCGACTTCACCGAAGGCGACGGACCGTTCGACTACGAGGGACACGGCACCCACGTCGCCTCCACCATCGCCGGCACCGGCGAGGCGTCCGAAGGCAGCCGCGCCGGCATGGCACCCGACGCCGACCTGCTCATCGGCAAGGTCCTCGGCTTCGGCGGCGGTCAGGAATCCTGGATCATCGCCGGAATGCAGTGGGCCGTCGACAACGGCGCCGACGTCGTCAACATGAGCCTCGGCAGCAGCGAACCCACCGACTGCACCGACCCGATGTCCCAAGCCGTCAATGAGCTCGGCTCCGGCGACACCCTCTTCGTCATCGCCGCCGGCAACGCCGGACTCCCGCAGAGCGTGTCCTCGCCCGGTTGCGCCGACGCCGCCCTCACCGTCGGCGCCGTCGACTCCGACTCCGAGACCGCCCGGTTCTCCAGCCGCGGCCCGACACTCGACAACCGCGTCAAGCCCGACATCGCCGCCCCCGGCGTCGACATCCTCGGCGCGGCCCTCGGCAGCAGCGGCGACAACCACTACCGCCGCATGTCCGGCACCTCCATGGCGTCGCCGCACGTCGCCGGAGCCGCCGCGCTCATCAAGCAGGCGCACCCGGACTGGACCGCCCAGCAGATCAAACAGGCCCTCACCTCCGCGGTGAAGGAATCCCCCAAGGGCGGCGTCTACGACCAGGGCGCCGGCGAAATGTGGGTCCCCGGCGCGATCGACACGGACGTCATCGCCACGTCCAGCGTCAGCGTCGGCGAATTCGCCTGGCCGCACAACGGCCGCGAGACGCACAGCGAGACGATCACCTACACCAACGTCAGCGACGAGAAGGTGAAGCTGGACCTCTCCATCGACGGCCTCGTCGGCCCCGACGGATCCAAGGTCACCAAGAAGAGCGTCTTCCTCGACCGTAAGAAGGTCACGATCAACCCCGGCGAGAGCGCCGACGTCACCCTCGTCGTCACCGACCGCGTCAAGAACCTCGACGCCTCCACCTACGGCGCCATCGGTGGCCGCGTCATCGCCACCGGCGACGACGACACACGCGTCACCACCGCGTTCGGCTACCAGCTCGAACCCGAGACCGTCGACCTGACCATCAAGGCCACGGACCGCGACGGCGAAGCCGCCACCCTCGGCAACATCGTCCTGTTCCACACCGACGAACTCACCGCCCAGCAGGTCCCGCTCACCGGCGAGACCACCACGCTGCGCGTCCGAGCCGGAACCGTCTCCATCAACGGCTTCCTCGCCAAGGACCTCGGCGACTACAAGTACGAGTACACGTACGTCGGAGTTCCCGAGAAGAAGATCACCAAGAACACCACGATCGAACTCGACGCGACCGACGCCGTCGAAGTCACCGTCGACGGTGACCGCGACTTCGCCGTCGGCGGCGGCACACTCCGCTACGCCCGCATCATCGATGACTACTGGTACGTCGGCGGTTCCATCAACGCCCGCGAGGACGCGCGCCTCTACGTCGTCCCCACCGAGAAGAAGGTCAAGACCGGCTACTTCGGATTCGGCAGCTACTGGCGGATGTACGAGCCCGGCGTCGACCACGCCGACAGCTCCTACGTCTACAACCTGTCCTTCACCGAGACCGGACGCGTGACCGCGCAACAGAACCACAAGGTCACCGACCGCTCCCTCGCCAAGGTCAACGAGAACTGGTACGCCCAGGGAACCGACTCGACCTACTACGACCTCGTCACCGCGCTCGACCCCGTCACCGGCGAACAGGTCGCCGCAGGCGGCGGAACCGGCGCCGTCAACACCCCCACCGACCGCACCGCCTACTACACGCCGGACGTCGGCTGGACCCAGATGGCGTCCAGCGGCCGCATGATGGTCGAGACCTTCATCGACCCGACCCGCACCTACGAGGCCGGCGAGACCTACGAGGTCGACTGGTACCGCAGCCCCTCCCCGGGCGGCATGTTCTACGCCGCGGACGGCACCCCCGCCCGCATCGCCGAACGCCAGCACAACCTCATGGGCTTCAGCTTCTCGCCGTGGAAGGACTCCACCCCCGGACGCTCCGGCGTCGGCGGATTCGGAGACATGGGCAACCTGCAACTCAGCGAGAACGGTGTCGACCTCGGCACCAGCGCCTGGCCCTCCGGCCAGTGGGAGATCAGCGGCGAACCCGCCCGCTACGACGCCACCGTCACCCAGATGCGGATGCCCACCTCATGGAACAAGGGCTGGAACGTCGGAACCGGAACCGTCACCACGTTCTCCTTCGACTCCCAGCGCCCCAACGGCGACGACGTCACCGCGCTCCCACTCCACATGCCGACCTACACAATGGACGTCGACCGTTACAACGCCACCCCGGCGGCCAACGGCTTCGCCATCGCCGTCGACTTCGTCAACCAGGACGGACACGACCCCGCCGAGATCAAGACCGTCAAGGCGCAGATCAGCCCCGACGACATCAGCCTCTTCGACGGAACCCCGATCGAAGACCACAACTGGATCGACGTCACGGTCCAGAAGAAGGCGGGCACCTGGTACGTCCTCATCGACAACAGTGACTTCACCGGGACCTACCCGTCACTGCACCTCACCGCCACCGACTCCCAAGGCAACAGCGTCGACCAATACACGCTGAACATGTACGGAGTCGCATAACCGGTGTCCCACACCGGAAACCCCAGGGGCGGCCGCGTGCCGGGCGGCCGCCCCCTTTCCATCGTCCCTCCCGAGCCATACTCTTGGGCCGTGGAACTCGGTGCCCTGGGAATCTCGGCCGACCAAGAGCGCGCCTACCGCGCCCTGGTCACCCACGGCCCTGCCACCCCGGCAGCCCTCGCCACCGCCCTCGGCACCACCGAACCCACAGCCACGACCGCACTCACCGCACTACACCTCGCCGGACTCGCCACCGCCGAAAGCGACCACTACCGAGCCGCCCCACCCGAACTCGCGCTCCGCGCGCTCCTCGTCCGCCGCCGCGACGAACTCGGCCGAGCCGAAGGCGCACTCGCCGAACTCACCGAACTGTTCCGCACCCACAAGGCGGCCGGATCCATCCGCGACCTCGTCGAAGTCGTCGTCGGAGCCGACGGAGTCCGCCAACGCTTCACCCAGATCCAATACGCCGCCACCACCGAGGTCCGCGCGTTCGTCAAACCCGACCCGATCGTCATGACCGCCGGCGAGAACACCGCCGAAGGCGAAGCCCTCACTCGAGGCGTCCGCTACCGCGTCATCCTCGAACGATCGATCCTCGACCAACCCGGCATGATGTCCGCCATCGAGGAGACCGTCAGCGCCGGCGAAGAAGTCCGCTCCACCGAGGAACTCGCGCTCCGCATGATCATCGCCGACAATGACGTCGCACTCGTTCCCCTGGCCACCGGCGGCGAACCCGGAGCCGTCGTCGTCCGCCCCAGCGGACTCCTCGACGCGCTCACCGCCCTCTTCGAACAGACCTGGCGACGCTCCGCCGAGGTCATCACCAACGGCCCCGCCACCACAGACCCGTCCGACCTCGACAACCGCGTCGTCTCGATGCTCCTACAGGGCTTCGGAGACAAGTCCATATCGAAACAACTCAACGTCTCACCCCGCACCGTGCAACGCCGCATCCGCTACCTCATGGACGAAGCGGGCGTCGACACCCGCATGCAGCTCGGATACTGGCTCGGCCGGCACAGCGTCACGCCCCCACCATGATCATTCGGAATGCGGCCGAGATCACTTCGAACCCCGACGGACACCAAAACTGGCTACCGTAACGACCATGTCTGTAGCCGTGGTGACGGATTCGACGGCGTGCCTCCCCGCCGAACTACGCGACCGATACGACATCACCGTGGTCCCCATCCCCGTCACCGTCAACGGTGTCACCGGCGAAGAAGGCATCGACTTCACGCCCGCCGACATGGCCACCGCGTTCGCCGCCCGGCGCGTCGAAGTCTCCACCTCACGCCCCGCCCCGGAAACCCTGGCGAACGTCTACCAAGACCTACTCGACAGTGGACATACGGGCGTCCTGTCCGTCCACCTGTCCTCCAAACTCTCCGGAACCGTCGACTCGGCGACCCAGGCCGCTGCCGCCATCGGCGACCGCGTCCACGTCGTCGACTCCCTCGACGCCGGCATGGGACTCGGATTCTGCGCACTCGCCGCGGCCACCGAGGCGACCAAGGGCCGCAGCCTCTCCCACGCCGCGACCGTCGCCACCCAGACCAAACACCGCACCCACACGTACTTCTACGTCGACACCCTCGAATTCCTGCGCCGAGGCGGACGCATCAGCGCCGCCAGCGCCCTCGTCGGCACCGCCCTAGCCGTCAAACCGATCCTGAACATCGACGACGGCAAGGTCATCGTCCGCGACAAGGTCCGAACCAGCGCCCGCGCGCTCGCCCGGCTGCGCGAGCTGATCACGCGCTCGGCGGGGGAGGGCTCGATCGACATCGCCCTGCATCACTTCGACTCCCCCGAGCAGACCGACGAACTTGGCGCGTGGGCGAGGGAGGCCTTCGGTCGCCGACTCAAGCGACTGTTCGTCACCGAAGTCGGCGCGGTCGTCGCCGCGCACTGCGGTCCCGGTCTGCTCGGCGCTGTCGTGCACCGGCGTCTGTAGGGCCCATGACCAGCCAAATCGGTCAGCGGGACGCAAAAGGGGACCCCCCGATTCAGGCCGTTCGGGGCTAGGGTAAATTTCTTCTTGCCCGCGGGGAACCGGACAGGGCGAGGGAGAGAAACCGACCAGGCGGTCGGAGGTTCTCGAAACTCGCACTGGTAGGCTTGCGGGAAATCCTCCGATTATCTTCAGTCGGATTCGTGTGCGCCTCGAGGGGTAACCCCCGGGAAAGCGGCCCGAACCCGGTCTGGTAGGTTGGTGGGGTTGTGCTTCATCGGATGGCCTTTGTTTGTGGGGGTTGTTTGGTGTGGGTGTGTTGTTTGAGAACTTAACAGGGTGTTT
>NZ_CBCRZX010000068.1:0-18007 GCF_965137155.1 Stackebrandtia soli | reverse complement strand
GGGCAAGGCAGGGCAAGGCAGGGCACCACAAGGCACAGCACCGCACGTCGAGCTAAAGCGAGCGCGCCGTAGCGTAGCGGGGCAAGCCAAAGCGCGACGCCGTAATGGAGCGGAGGCCAGGCGAGCGCACGCCCCTCGCGGAGCGAGCCCGGCGAGGACGTGGCGGAGCGGCGGCAGCGGTGCCGTATCGGCGACGCCGTGAACGGTCACGCGAAGCGCAGGAACGCCTCCAGCGATTCGGGGTTGGCGAGCGCGCCGGTCGAGGCGGCGACGTCGATGGGGGTGCCCGTCAGGATGCGTTTGACGGGAATCTCCAGCTTCTTGCCCGACAGGGTCCGAGGAACGGCGGGCACGGCGTGCACCTCGTCCGGGACGTGACGCGGCGACAGTCCACTACGGAGGCGCTTGGCGATGACGGCGCGCAGCGAGTCGTCGACCTCGACGCCCTCCACCGGTACGACGAACAGCAGCAGTCGTCCCATGCCGCCTTCGTTGTCCTCCAAGTGAACGACGAGCGAGTCCGCGATCTCGTCGAGGTCTTCCACGACGGAGTAGAACTCGGACGTGCCGAGCCGGACGCCGCCGCGTTTGAGCGTCGCGTCGCTGCGACCCGTGATGACGCAGGTGCCGCGCTCGGTGACGGTGATCCAGTCACCATGCCGCCAGACGCCGGGCCACGCGTCGAAGTACGCCTCGCGGTAGCGGGAGCCGTCGTCGTCGAAGAACCCGACCGGCATCGACGGCATCGGCGCGGTGACGACGAGCTCGCCCTGTTCCCCGATGAGCGGCTCACCGGCGGGGTCGTAAGCCTCCACCTTCGCGCCAAGGCAACGACAGGCGATCTCTCCCTTATAGACGGGGACGATGGGGGCGCCGCCGACGAAGCCGGTGCAGACGTCCGTGCCGCCTGACAGGGAGGTCAGGAGGACATTCGGCGAGATCGACTCGTAGACGTATTCAAATCCTTCGGGCGGCAGCGGCGAACCCGTCGAACCGATGCCGCGCAATGCGGACAGGTCGGCGACCTCGGACGGGACGATGTCGGCCTTGCGGCACGCCAACAGGAACGGGGCCGAGGTGCCGAAGTTCGTGATGCCGGTTTCGGCCGCGAGCCGCCACTGCGATTCGAGCCCGCCGAACCCGGGGTTGCCGTCGTACAACACCATCGACGCGCCGACTGCGGGAGCGGACACGAGGTAGTTCCACATCATCCAGCCGGTCGTGCAGAACCAGTAGAACCGGTCGTCCGGACCGAGGTCGTGATGCAGGGCGAGCATCTTGACGTGCTCCAGGGTGATCCCGCCGTGGCCGTGCACGATCGGCTTCGGCAGGCCCGTCGTCCCCGACGAGTACAGCACGTACAGCGGATGATCGAACGGAAGATCCATGAAGGATGGTTCGGCGGGTGCCTCGAGCAGTTCCGTCCACGACAACGCGTCCTCGACCTCGCCGCCGCTGTAGGACAGTGAGACCACGTGTTCCAGACCCGGTAGCGCCTCCCGGATCGCCGCGACCTCCCCGCGACGGTCGATGTGCTTGTCCCCGTAGAGATAGCCGTCGATCGCGACGAGGACCTTCGGCGTGATCTGGCTCCACCGGTCCGTGACGCTGCGCGTGCCGAACTCCGGCGCGCACGAGGAGAACACCGCGCCCAAGCCCGCGCACGCCAACAGCAGGACGACGGTCTCGGGAATGTTCGGCAGGTACGCGGCCACACGGTCCCCGCGTTCGACACCGAGCCGCCGCAGTCCCTCCTGGCAGGCGCCGACGGCGGAACGCAGCTGCGCCACCGTCAACTCGACCGGTTCGCGGGAGTCACTGCGCCCGATCACGATGACGTCGTCGTCGGCCCGTCCGGGGGCCGCGAGCACGGCCTTGGCGTAGTTGACCGTCGAATCCGGGAACCACCGCGCTCCCGGCATCGACGCGTCCGCCAGCGCGCCTGACGCGGTGACGTGCCGGCCCAGTTCGAAGTACTGCCAGATAGCGGACCAGAACTCGCCCGGAAAGTCCGTGGACCATTGCCACAGAGTCTCGTAGTCGGCGAACTCGGGACGGCCGATCGTCGGCAGCCAGGACATGAACCGTCCGACGCGGGTCGTCGTCAGGGCGTCCTCAGCCGGGGTCCACAGCGCAACCGGAGTCGTCATCGATACCTCTTTCACTCTCGTCGGACGACGGACGGCGTCCCATCCTGCCGCAGCGGGTATTGCGCGGATACGCAAGGATGGCCCACACGGCGACAACCGCACCCTATCGAGGAGACCCCCATGCGGCACATCGCAAGCCTGTTCGCAGGCCTCATCATCGCCCCCCTGGCTTGGCTGCTCGTCGGCGCGGGTCAGATTGGATTGAATCCCTCACTGTACGAAGCCACGGCGGGAACACCCAACCGGTACATCGCCATGGCGATGCTCGCCGGGGCCGGAATCCTGCTCGGTTCGTTGGCCGTGACGCGGATGTCACCGGCCGGGCCGGTCACCGCTGGCGCGATCCTGTTGATCGCCTTCTTCCTGTTCCGGTCGGACATTCTCGCGTTCAACGTCCCCGGTTCGCTGGCCGCCGCTAAGATCCCGGCCGGTTCGGCGATCGCGGCCGGACAACAGGGACTCGTCCTCGCGATGGCGACGCTGCTGTTGCTGACGGCGGTCGTGCCGTCGCGGTGGCGCGGCAAGCGGACCGACGACGATCGTGACCTCGACACCGCGAGCCTCGCGGCCCCCGGTTCCACGTCGTCCACGACCACGTCGAACGCCGTCGACCCGTTCGCCGGCATTTCGACCCGCTCCGAATCGGGTTCGACCGTCCCCGACGACCGGCAGGTCGACCCGTTCGCGACGGCGGAGCGCTCGCCGTACGCCGACGAGTCGTACGGCCCCGACGAGCGCGGCTACGGCCAGACTCGTGAGGAACCGTCGACCCAGCCGCAGCCCTACGCCGGTCAGTACGGCGACCAAGGGCAGGGCCAGGGCCAGTACGGCGACCGGGGTTCGTACGCCGATCAGGGCTACGGAAACCAGCAGCCGTACCGCTAGCACTCGTCCCGTCGGCGTGCTCGCGGACGGATTCGACCAGGCAGGTGTTCGCGCCTTCGGTGCGCTGGAGAGCCGGCGCACGCGCGAACCACGGCTTCGGTCAGGGATCCGACCCGATCGGCCGGGGAACGGGTACGCCTGGAATCGTTCGCGTGGAGGCAAACTCCGGCATGGACGATCTCGCGGTATTCGGCGCGTCGGTCGGGAGCGGGCATGCTTCACTCGACCGACGCGCCGCCGCTATTTGATGGCGATGGGGTTGACGGGGGATCCCGTGGCGTGGGCGATCTTCAGCGGCGCGGCGACGTAGAGGAACGCGTAGCGCCGATCGGCCGCGCAGTCGGCGGCCAGCTCGTCGAGGCTGGCGAGTTCCACGAAGACGATGCCGAGGTTGCGCACCAGCGCCCCGTGCAACACGAAGTCGCAACCGGCACTGTGGTGGGTCGCCTCATTGGCGAAGGTGTCCCCGACGAGGCACGGAATGGCGAACTCGTCGAACCAGCGGACGAGGTCGGGATGGAATTCGAGGCCCGGCTCGTCGAGTTCGACGGAGGGAATCGAACCGGTCAACCACCCGGTGCGGATCAACACGATGTCGCCGCGCTCGATCTCGATTCCCTGCGCGTGCGCGCATTCGAGCAGGTCGGACACGCCGAAGGTCTCGCCGCGTTCGAGCGACTCCTTGCCGCGATGCCGCGCCATGTCGAGCAGGACGCCCCGACCGACGATGCCGCGTTCGGAGATCGGGAGCACGCTCGCGAAATCCAGACCGTCGTTGGTGGATTCGGCGGGTTGGCCGTTCCAGATCATCCCGTCGTACCAGACGTGCCCGAGGGCGTCCACATGGGTCGTCCCTTGTAGATACATGTCGATCGTGTCGTCGGCGTACTCGAGACCGCCGGGAACGGGACGGGCGGCACCGGTCGCGTAGGTGCGCTGGTCCTGGTGGACGGTGTGCCGCGCCGGAGCCCGCCCATGCGGGGTCATCTCGTCGTCCGGGTCACCGACGCGCCGTTGAAGGGTGAAGACGCTGCCCTTCTCGACGGCGGCGACGCCACGCAGCACCTGTGCCGCGTCGAGATGGTTCAACGCCCCGATCTCGTCGTCGTCCCCCCAACGGCCCCAGTTCTTCGGCAACCCGGACAGTAGATGCCGCAGTGTTCGCACCGTCGTCTCCTATCGGCCATCGCGCCCGCTCACCCCGTACAACGAGGCGAACGCGCCGACGGTACGGGAGCATGACGGCCCGGTTGGTGCGTAAGCTCTCATCGGTCACGGTCAGGTCGAGTCGCTCGCGGCGCCGCCGAACCTCGGCACGCCAAGGATCGGCCGCCTCGACGGGTGTCTCGACGGGGACACGCTCCTCCAACAGATCGAGCTGGGCGCGCTGCAAAGACGCCTGTGCCTCCCGTTTCGGCCCTCGGTGGAACCGACGACGGGCCTTGCGGCGCGCATGCCGCCCCAGCAGCGTCGCCGTCTCCCCCGGCCACAACACCCCGAGGTCGGTCTCCTCCGCCGCGACCTGCCGGACGCGCCGTCGGAACAGCGCCCGGACCACGAGAATGACGACGAGCGCGGACACGAAGTTGACGAGGACCTTCAGACCGACCCCGATCGTCCCGGCGAGCAGCGGGCTGTCGAACAGCCAGTGCATGCCGACTGCCCAAAGGAAGCATCCGAAGGCGACCGCGAGACGAAGCGCGAGCGGCCGACCGTTCGCCGCCACGAGATAGCCGACGCCCGCGCAGGCGACCACGCTCATCGCCCAATGCGAACCGAGACCGGTGAGGACGACCCGGATCCCGATCGTCACCGCCGACGCGCCGACGGGGTCGACACCCCCCGCCTGGGCGACGGAACGGAATCCGTACAGCAGGTTCTCCACGACCTCGAAGCCGAGGCCGGACAGCGCGCCGAACACGACGCCGTCGGCGGCGCTGCGGACGAGACGGGTCGAGACGGCCGCCAGCAGCAGCACCCCGGCCGCCTTCGCGGCCTCCTCATTGAGCGGAGCCGTCGACGCCGCGCCCCACCGCGTTCCAAAGGAGATCCCGATGCCCTTCGCCCAGACCGCCTGAAGGGCGTCGTTGGCGAGGATCGCGACGCCGGTGGCGCCGAAACCTCCCCACAACAGCATCAGCCACGTCCCGCTCCACGGTGGCGCTTCGACTGGCCGCAACAGTCGACGGATCAGCGTGAGTCCGATGAGGGAGGCCACGAGAGTGACAAGGAGGTTGGGCACCACGATCTCGCCGAAGCCGCGGGCACTCGTGATAAGGGGCGGGACGATCTGCCAGGCCCCGAACGCAATGCCGACGAGCAGCACCCACAGACCCGGTGAACGCGGATCGACCCGACCTGGCATCGGGCCGGGCACCGGCATCGGTTGTGGTTCGGCGAAGGCGGTCACTGGTCGTCCTCCGTGATTCTGATCGACTCGACGGCGGTCCACGCCTCGGTGCGGGCGGCGTCGTGCCCCGCCGGGCCGAGAACGGTGCCTTCGACGGCCCGGTAGCCGTCCGACATGAACAGGAACGCCATCCCGGTGTCGGACCCGACGGTCAGCGGTGCGGCGAGTGCCTTGTGTCCGTCGGCCGTCGCGAAGGGTTCCGGGGCGCCGACGCTGACGCGGTTCCCGTCGCGGGACTGTGCCATGAGGACGCGTTCGTAGCCGTCCCACGCCTCGTCGACGGTCGGGTCGCTGCGGAACACGACGCCGCTCGCGGCCAGCATCAGTTCGTCGAGCCGGAGGACGACGTGTTGGTCGAGATTGGTCGCCGTGCGGGACAGCTCCCAACCCGGCCCGACGGTGATCTCGGCGCCCGCGAAGTGAATGGTGGTGGGGGTCGTGATCGCGCGATAGTCGCTCCACTGTGCTGCGATGGCGCGCGGGACGATGACGAGCGCGGCGAGCACGACGACGACGAGTCCCGGCACCCACCACCGCCGAGCCCCAGTGATGACGTTTCCCCACCGTGCGCGTCTGTCCACACCCGTACCGTAGCGGCTGAGACATCCCACTGCCTCGAATTCCTCGGGGACCGGACGTCCGCAGGCACGCGTCCCCGCATGGCGTTTCCTCCCGAATCCCGCCCATTCTCCATGTTGGTGGATCAGACTGGCTCCGCCATTTCGAAAGGGGAGGATGCAATGCGTTCAGAAAGGACGGTGTGGCGGCGGTGTCGTCAGGGCCTCGCGACCATCGTGGTCGCGGCCGCCGCACTCGGTTGGTCGGACCCGGCCGCGGCGGAACCGATACCGGGCGGGGGCCTGTCGGATCCGGCGGGGATATTCACGGAGCTGACGGTGACGGACCTCGGTGACGGGGGCGCCGTCTCCGCCTTCGACGGGCCGGCCTCACTGGATCCGCTCGCCGGCTATCCGGCGACGCTTCCACCGGGATCGACGGCACACGACGTCGCGTTCGCGGGCACCATCGAGGTCGAGGATCCGCTGTCCGGCCAGACCGCCCTGACGTACTGCATCGACCTGTTCACCGACACCGAGACCGGGGTTCACTACCAGGTCGGAGACTGGACCGAGGCGAACGTCCCGCACATGGGGTATGTCGGGTACATCCTGCACAACTACTTCCCCATCGTGTCCGCCCCGGCGGGGACGGATGACTTCAAGGCTTCGGCCGTCCAGACCGCGATCTGGTTCTTCACGGACCGGATCGTCCTCGACCCGTCGAGCCCGTTCTACACGGCCGTCTCGGCGATCGTCACCGACGCCCTCGCGAACGGACCGTCTCCGGAGCCTCCGGCACCGGAGCTGGAGGTCACGCCGAACACGATGCGCGCGCCGTCCACCGGGGACATCGTGGGGCCGTTCGAGGTCTCCGGCGACGGACCGGGAACGCTCAGGTCGGTCGGGGTGGAGGTCTTCGACAACCCCGACGGCGGCACACCGCTGCCCGACGGCACCTCCGTCGCGCCGGGCACCCGACTATGGGTGCGAAGCGTCTCCGACACGACGCCGCAGGGCTTCGTCCTCGAACGCAGCGTCACCGTCGTGGAGAGCACCGTGTACCTGTACGACGGCAGCAACCCGGGCAGGGACACCGCGCAGAAGCTCGTTTTGGCGCAGCAGACCGAGCTGACGAAACGAGCGGGTGCCCTGATCACGCCCTACCCGGCGGGCCATCTCGAGGTCACCAAGACGATCGCGGGCTCGGGCGCCGGTTTCCAGGGCGAGGTCGTCATCGACGTGTCGTGTGTGGACCCGGCGGATGAGACGCACGAGTACTCGGTGACGATCGACGCGGGCGCGTCCCCCGGGGATCACGTGCGCGAGATCCGCAACATCGAGGCGGGCAGCGCATGCGTGATCACCGAGTCCGCCGACGGCGACAACGACTTCGTCAACGTCACCTCGGTGACGATCGATCCGGAGACGGTGACCATCGTCGAGGACCAGACGGTGACGAGCACCGTCACCGACACGTACGAGCGCGGCGTCGGTGGCCTGGCCGTCACGAAGACGATCACGGGCGACGGCGCCGGACACCAGGGAGAGATCCTGCTGCGGGTGACGTGCGTCGACCCGTCGTCCAAGGAGACGCGGGAGTTGACGATCCCGGCGGGAGTGTCGGCGGGAACGCACGCTCTGCCGGTCATCGACGACCTCCCGGCGGGAATGCGTTGCACCGTAACCGAACCCGTGACGGGAACGCGGGATCGGGTCGTCAACGCGTCCGTCACGATCGAGCCGACGACGGTGACGATCGTCGACGGTGAGACGCTCACCGTCGACGTGTCCGACAAGTACCGGCGGATCCTGCCGGTGACCGGTTCGTACGCCGCCGGGCTGGCCGCGACCGGTGCCGGACTGGTGACGGCCGGGCTCGGGCTCGCCGGCGTCGGCCGACTTCTTCGCCGCGCGGACTAGCGTCCCGTGCAACGCCGAGGGGCCGCGCGTCGCGCGGTCCTTCGGTGTCTCCGGCGACGACGTCAGCGACGCCGGTCCACGACGGCCGGCAGCAGGTGTCGCACCTCGGGTTCGCCCTGGGCGTGGGCGCGGGCGGTGTCGAGGAGTTCCGCGTCGTAGCCGGTGGTGCGCCGATGGTGCTGTCCGATGTGTTCGGACCAGGACGGCACCTGGAACACCTCCACGAAGCGGTCGGGTTCGGCGGCGTCCCGATACAGCGCCCAGTACCTGGCGCCCGTTCGACGGCGTGACCGTTCGACGGGTCGCATCGCCACGACGAACGCCCGTTCCGCGTCGGGCGGGACGATGTAGGCGATCTGCACGAGGACGGGGCCGTCCGCGGGGTCGGGTTCGAGCGTCAACGTCGGTTCCGGCCACGTCGACACGATCGTGCGGTCCAGGGTTCCGGTGCCGCGCAACAGCGGCCACCACAGCAGACTCACGACGCCGAGCAGCAGCGCGCCCGCCGACACCCACAGCGTCGCGGGTACTCCGATCGGAGCGGCGAGCGCACCCCAGCCGAGGCTGGCGACGCCTTGCCCGCCGAGGAAGACCAGCAGGTACATGGACATTCCGCGCGCGCGGACCCAGCCTGGCAGCGTGAGCTGGAGCGCGGTGTTGAGAGTGGACAGGTTGACGAGCCAGCCGATCCCGGCGAGGACGAGCAGGACGGTCACCGTGATCGCTTCGGTCAGTACGGCGGCGCCGACCGTGCCGATGGTGAAGGCGGCGCCGCCGACACCGAGCAGGAGGTTGTCGGAGCACAAGCGACGCAGCCGGTGGATCGACACGGCGCCGACGATCGCGCCGACGCCGAGCGCTCCGAGCAGCAGTCCGTATCCGTTGGGACCGAGGTGAAGCCGCGATTCGGCGGTCACCGCGAGCAGTGCCCACAGCGCGGAGGCGGGAATGACGAACAGGGCCGAGCGCAGCAGGATCCGGCGGACGCCGGGCGCGTTGGTGACGTAGCGCATCCCGGTTCGCAGCGCGGCGGCCCAACGATCGCCGATGTCGGTGTCGGTGGGGCCGCGTCGCCAGGCGAGGACCGCGAACATCACGGCGAGGAAGGACGCGGCGTTGACGGCGAAGACGATCGCCGGTCCGGCGACGGCGACGATCGCACCGGCTATCGCGGGGCCGACGGCGCGTGCCGCGTTGATGTTGAGACTGCCGAGCGCTGCGGCGGCGGGGATGAGTTCGCGCGGAACGAGTTCCGGTTGGATCGCCTGCCAGGTGGGGGCGATGATCGCCTGACCGCAGCCCATCAGGAACGTGAGGCTGAGCAGCACGGCGGGGGTGGTGAGTCCGGCGACGGTGAGCAGCGTGAGGGCGGTCGCGAAGACCGTCATCGTGAGCGAGAGGACGACGAGGAGGCGTTTGCGGTCGATGACGTCGGCGAGCACTCCGGCGGGCAGCGACACGAAGAGGACGGGTGTGAGACTGGCGGCCTGGACGGCTGCCGTCAAAGTGGCGGCGCCGGGCTGGTGCACGAGCATCCACTGTGCGGCGACGACCTGCATCCACGTGCCCACATTGGAACCAAGTTGGGCGGCCCACAGGGTCCGGTACGCGCCGATGCGCAGCGGGGCCCATCCGCCGTCCGCCGTCGTCGCCATGGTCCTCCTCCGTGGACGACGCCCAGCCTGTCCCGCCCGTGGGGCGGCTGTCGAGGCGACTCGCCGTGGAACTGAGCGGATTCTCAGCGGGAGAACGGCTCCGACCTGCGATCGACCCGCGTCGATGACGCGTGTGGTTTCGCGCCGTTACCGTGGAGGGATGAGGCGATTCGCGCGGTGGTGGAGCTTTCGACGGTTCGTGTTGGCGGCACTGGTGCTCAGCCTGACCGGAGCCGTCCTCACCGGCGTGTCGGGATGGTGGGTGCGGTCCGGCGCCGAGGGAAACGTTTACACGGTCGACTCCGTTCCGTCGGCACCCGTGGTCCTGGTGCTGGGAGCACGGGTGTACGCGAACGGCGAACCGTCGGCGTTCCTCGCGGCGCGACTGGAACTGGCACGCCGGCTGTACGTGTCGGGCAAGGCGCGCGTGATCCTGGTCAGTGGGGACAACGGCCAACCGGAGTACAACGAGGTCGATCCGATGCGGCGGTGGCTGATCGAGCGGGGCGTACCCGAGCGGGTCATCGTCGGCGATCACGCGGGTTTCGACACCTGGGATTCGTGCGTCCGCGCCAAGCGGGTGTTCGGCGTGGACAAGCTGATCGTGGTGACGCAGAGCTTCCACGTCGAACGGTCGGTCACCCTGTGCCGCCGAGTGGGCATCGACGCGGTCGGGGTCGGCGACGACACGGCCCGCCAGTTCAAGCCACAGTGGATGTTCGGTGCCTCGCGAGAGCGCCTCGCCAACGTGAAGGCGCTGCTGGACGGACTGGCGAACCCGGAGCCGACCTTCCTCGGACCATATGAGACGGCCGTCGACGAAGCGCTTGCCAACAGCTGACGGGAATCCAGTTCAGACCCTATGTTGACATTCTCTAGAGGGCTATGTAGAGTTTCTGCATGGCTGATGTGAAACTACGTGTCACCCCATCCGTGGCACAAGTGCTCGCGGCACTGCTGAGCGCTCCCGACGCCGACCACTACGGCATGCAGCTGATGGAGGCCACCGACCTCCCCAGTGGAACCCTCTACCCGATCCTCGTGCGGCTCGACAAGGCCGACTGGGTGACGACCGCCTGGGAGGACATCGATCCGCGCGAGGCCGGTCGACCGGCTCGCCGCTACTACACCTTGACCCCGGACGGCGCCGAACTGGCGCGTGCGGCCCTGACGAAGCTCTACCGAGCGCTGTCGGACGTTCCCGGAGTCGGAAAGCCGAGGACCGTATGAGCATTCTGGACAACATGACCTCTCGTCTACTGTGGGTGGCGGCTCGCCGGTGGCCCGCCGAACTGCGCGACGACGCGCATCGCGAGTGGAACGCCGAACTCGCCTGGCTGCGCGGGGACGACGGCGAGCGCCGGGTTCGCCGCCGCGCCAAGGAACTCGCCTACGCAGCCGACCTGGCGATCGCTCCCCCTCCAGTGGGCGAACCGAACCCGTGGCGCGAGCGCGCTCCCCGCCTACGGTCGGTCCTCCACCTCGTTCCGCTGTTCATCGGCATCGGCGTCATCGCTCACCAGGCGGCGATCCTGATCCGGTATCCGTTGTCCTTCTTCGCCCGCCCGTCTGACCCATTGGTCCCCGACGTCACCACGACGGCCCTCACCATCGGTGTCCTGGCGGTACTGTGTTTCGCGGCGCTGCGCGGCGGAACGGCCCTCGGCCGGGTCACGGCGAACCGCGAACAGCGGGTACCTCTCGTCAGGATTCCGATCGCGACGCTGTCCGTGACGGTCGGGTTCGCGCTGTGCATGGTTCCGCGCCTCACCACCTGGCCGAAAACCGACTTCGGAGCGATCGCCACCACCGTCATCCCCTGGGCGATCGCGACCGCGCTGGCGGGCACACTCGTCTCGCACCTCGCTCGCCGCTCCACCACCCACATCGGACGTAATGTGGCATTGGGATCCGCCGTACTGATCGTCCTGGGCGTCGCCGTCGCGGCGGCGCTCAATCCAGCCGGAACCGACAACCCGACGGGACCCGCGATCACACCGTGGTTCGCCTGGATCATCAACACGAACCTGATCATCGGTTCGGTGTTCGTGCTCGCCTACGCCTTCGCGTCCCAAAAGGCGCGCGCCGTCGCCCCCGTTCAACGGGAAAACACGCCGATCGCCGCCACGGCTCCCCGGCAACAGTGGATCGCCGGAGGCGTGATCGCGGTATCGACAATCGGTTGGGCCGCCGTCAGCGCGTTCATGACGCCAGGGCCAAGATCCATAGTGGCCGATCTGGGCCTGAGCGGTCAACTCGCGTGGGCGACTGAACTCCGGTGGCTCACCATCCTGCTCGCGGCAGCCGGAATCGCGTCCATGTTGATCGGCCATCGTCGTTTTCTCCTGCCGGTCACCGGTTTCGTCGCCGTCGGCATCGGGCTGGACGCGGTCGCCGAACGCATCGGCCAACTCGGATTCGGCGGGTTCCTGCTGTGCGCGGCGGCCATGTCCGGGCTCGCGTTGGCCGCCTGGTGGGCGGCGCAGCGGTTCGGCGGTTCCCCATCCCTATCGCCCGGTATCCGGCCCGCGCTCGCCTTGATCGTGGCGGTGGCCACCGCGACTGCCGGCAGCCACCGGTTCTCGAGTTACGACGTACCCCCGTCGACGCCGTTGCTGGTGCTGACCGGCGCGATCATGCTCGCCGGCGCGGTTCTCGCTCTGGTGACCGCGCTGCCCGCGACGCCGAGCGGCGGTCAACTCCTCGGTTCGATCGCGCTGCTCGCCGTCTACCCGCTCGGACTGGTCGCCACGATGCTGGTGCCGCACCTGGCCCCGCTCCGGGTCGCCGCGCCGCTCCTCGGCATCGCCGTACTGGCCCTGGCGGGTTGGCGACCGTTCCGCCGACTCCGTTCCGCGACGGCGTGGACGGTGACGGTCGTCCTGGGAGCGGGTCTGGCGATTCCGGCTCTCAACGCGGCCGGATTCCTTGCTCGTCCACTGAGCGCGCTTCTATTGCTCCCCTTGGATTCGACGTTCGATCTCCATCCCGACATGGGATCCCCGCTGCCCGGCGTGCTCGTCCTCGCGGGAACTCTGGCGGCTTGGATCCTCGTTCAGAACGCCGCGTCTCGACGGAGCACCGCTCAGGTGGACGCCATGGCCGCGCAACCGGTCTGACATGGACGGCGACGGCGCCCTCACACGGTTGGGCGTTGCCGCCACCTCTCGGCCCTTCTCAGACACGACCGAAGTCCTCGTCGTCCACATTCGCTGATCAACCGATCCGCGTTCGTCAGTGATTCGGGGCGGGTCGCCACGAAGGCGACCCGCCCCGCGATCGACCGCGCGGAACACACGATCCCGGGGCCGGAGGATCGCCACCGCGCTCTCCCCCTGTCGCCCCGTTCTCGGCTCATGCGATCGCGCCGAAGATCGCGGGTCAACGACGGCCGTTCACGGCCCACCACCGTTACCGGGCACCCCGCCGCCGAGAGCACGCTGTCGATCCTCATTCCCCACGACGTGGCGCGCCCGTTTCACCTCGGCGCAGGGAAAGCGAACCCCGCACACCGAACATTCCAAAGCGATGAACCCGCGAGGTTCATGGCTAGCGAGAATGGTCCGCGCGTCACTCAACATCATCCGACAACCCCCACTCCGGATAACCCTCTGTTTTAGACGGAGAACCCGAGCACGGCCACGAACGACCATGCGTCCAGCACTCCTCCACTCGTTCCCGAGATGGCTCTACTGTGTACCAGACGAATGAGTGGCATGGAACCTGATCCGAACGGGATTCACCCAGTGAAAAACCAGATCGGTCAGCGTGACCATCCCGCCGCCCCCTTGATCCGCCATCCACGAAGAACACTCCAATCCAAAATGGGTGGTATCGCTCGGATCGGGTCGAGCCCGTCGTCCGCCTCCTTGCGTCACGGGACGAATACCCCGATGCGTCCACCGTAGGACGCTCCCGTCACAATGAAAAGAGGACACACTACTTCCGTTTTGGGGCATAGAAAACGGAGCCTCCAAAGCGGATTTCTTCCGGAGGGGCACCCATGACGACCACGAGCCCGACCATTGCGCGCCGCGTACTGGGTACGCGATTCCGGCTCGCCCGTGAGGCCCGAAAACTCACTCGCGCACGAGCGGGAGCCGAACTCGGTATGAGCGGGCAGACGATCCAACGCATCGAGGAAGGAACCCAGGGCACGAAGAAGCTCCAGGTGAACGGACTGGTCGATCTGTACGCCATCCCGAAGATGCAGGCCAGCGAGCTCCATCGGCTCGCGCTGGACGGCAACAAGCGCGGTTGGTGGCAGCCGTACAAGAAGGGTCTGATGCCCGAGCTTCCCCTCTTCCTGGAGACCGAGCAGGAGGCGTCGCACATCTTCACCCTCGAAACGGAGTACATCCCCGGTCTACTCCAGACGCCCGAGTATCTGAAGGCCGTCCAGGCGCTGTGGCCGATCGTTCCGGAGACGGCGTCCGCCGTTCGATCGTTGCGAACCCAACGACAGGATCGGCTCTTCGATCGAGAGGAGCTGCCGCGGATGACCTTCCTTATCGGCTGCGCGGCCCTGCATTACCTCGATGCCATGCCCACGGCCAAGGAAGGCCAACTCGACCGGCTGAAAGAAGTCGCGGCGATTCCCGAAGTCGACGTCCGCATCATGAACCATCCGCATGCGGCGATGTCCGGTTCCTTCAACATTCTCACTCCGGGACCGCCACTTCCCGGCGAGCCGTTCGTTTTCATTGATGCATTGGACGGCGGTCGTTACGTCGAAGACCGAGACGTAGTGTCTCTCTACGAACGGACCTTTGAGGCCGTCCGCGAGATCGCAACACCAATCGAGGAGTTCCTTACATGACCGGACGCTGGCGCAAGTCCAGCCGCAGTACTCCGAATGGCGGGAGTTGTGTGGAGGCACGATTTTCCGAGGGTGCACCGCAGGTCCGTGACAGCAAGCTGGGTGACGCCTCGCCGATCCTGGCCCTGTCCCACGGCGACTTCGCGGCCCTGTTGGACAGCGTGAAATAGCACCGCCCGAGAAGTCAATACGCATCACGGACAAGCGGCCCATCCGGTGGGATAGGGCCGCTGAAAACTGCCCACGGCACCGCCCGCACTGTCACCTTTCCGACACCACACCCCATTCGGGCTCGATACCGTGAATGATCCGGCATCCACCCCGGAGCCGGGCCACCCGTGAAGGAGCACCGGCAATGGAATTCGGAATCTGGCGCAAGAGCAGTCGCAGCAGCGCCGGCGACTGTGTCGAGGTCGCGTGTGTTCATGACGCCCAATGGCGCAAGAGCGCCCACAGCACCGGAGACGGCGAGTGCGTCGAGATCGCGCCGATCCGACACCTCATCGCCGTCCGGGACTCCAAACTCGACACGACCGGCGACTTCCCGTACCTCACCGTCGACACGGCTGAATGGTCGGGACTCATGACCGCGATCCGCGACGACGGGGCCTGATCCCGCCGGCCCTACGAGGCACGCCCACCCGGACGTCGACGGCCGGAAACGCCGACGGGCCGCCACGCCAATGGAGACGCGACGGCCCGGGACGTCCGTTCAGGGAGTGACGATCGGGAAGTTCGGGTCGAAGGTGTCCAACAGGGCCGCCAACTCGTCCAGTGCGCCGCGATCCCCGTCCAGGCGCAGCTTTCCGGCGTCGACGAGCCCCCCGACGGCGGAGGGATTCAGCAGGAACTCCGTGACGGCGGCCTTCCTCCCTCCCACGGTGAGTCGCGCGTCCGGGTTCGCCTCCTTACGGGCGTTGAGGACGCCGTTGGCTACCCAGAAGGTCCACTCCTCACCGATGTCGTCGACGGTGACGTTGACGCGGATGTCGGCGGAACCCGCCTGCATGCCGACGATGTGGACGGCCACATAGTCGAAGAGGAGGTCCATCGGCATGTTCAGGACGACGTCCTCGGCGACGGTGTTGATCGCCTTTCCGGCGTCGACACCGTTGCGCAGTTCCATCGCGGCGGTCAGGAAAATGGCCCTCCACTGTGGCCCCTCGGATTGATAGCCGAGCTGCTCGTAGGCGTCGGCCTGGAGGTTCTTCGCCTCCGTGTTGTCGGGCTCGGCGAAGACGAGATGGTGCAACAGTTCGACGACCCACCGGTAGTCCCCGTCGGCGAACGCGCCCCGGGCGTCCGCCAGCATCGCCTCCGCGCCGACGAGCGCGACGTACCGTTTCGCGGATTCGGTGGGCGGCAACGGGAACAGGTGCGCGGGATCGCCGTCCCACCAGCCGAGTTCCTTGGCGTACACGGCCTTGATGTTGTGGTTGAGCGTGCCGTGATAGCCGTGGTTGTACCAGTGCCGACCCAGCTCCGGCGGGAGCTGGATCTCCTCGGCCGCCTCGATCGGGGTGAGGCCCTTGTTCGCGAGCCGCAGCGCCTGATCGTGGATGTACTTGTAGACGTCGCGCTGCGATTCGAGGAACGCGAGCACGTTGGCGTTGCCGAACACCGGCCAGATATGCGTACCATAGTGGACTTCGACGTCCTCGCCCCAGCGGACCAGGGTCTCGTCCAGGTACCGCGCGAAGTTGCGAGCGTCCCTCGTCCGGGCGCCCCGGAGCGTCTGGATGTTGTGCATCGAGTGGTTCGCGTTCTCGGCGCAGGTCAACGCCTTGAGCTCCGGGATCCAGACGTGCATCTCCTCGGGAGCCTCCGTGTCGGGCGCGTACAGGAACTCGAAGGTGAGCCCGGCGATGCGACGCGTCTCCCCGGTCCGGGTGATCGGATCGGTCGGTGACAGGTAGGTGATGGTGTCGCCGACATTGACGGGAAGGCCGACACCGACGGACAGCATTCCCTTGGGCCCCTGGGGAAGCATTCCACCGAAACAGTACGAGGCCCGTCGGGACATGGCGGTTCCCGCGATGATGTTCTCGCCGAGCGCGTGCTTGTCGAAGGATTCGACGGTGCCCGGCGCGATGATGCTGATCTTCCCGGAGGCGACGTCGGCCGGATCGACGACGCCCTTGATCCCCGCGTAGTGGTCCACATGGGTATGGGTGTAGACGACCGCGACCACCGGCTTGTCCGTGACGTGCTTCCTGAACAGATCCATGCCCTGTCGCGCGGTCTCGACGCCGGTCATGGTGTCGATGACGATCAGGCCGTCGTCACCCTCCACGATGGTCAGATTGGCCATCGAGCTGCCACGTATCTGGTACAGGCGGTCGACGACCTTGAAGAGGCCGATGTCGACGTTCACCCGCGATTGTCTCCACAGTGACGGGTTGACGCTCTCGGGAGCGGCCTCGTTCGGTTTGAGGTAGTCGTACTTCGAGGCGTCGAATATGACGTTCCCGTTGTCCGCCAACGTCTTGCCGTCAGGTATCGCCGCGATGAAGCCCCTGTGCGCGTCCTCGAAGTCCTGCTGATCGGACATCGGGTACCGCTCGGCCGCCGCGCGGTTGGTCTCAACCGTCGCGGTCGTCGGATTCTTGGGCGTTTTCGGCACGATTACTCCTCATCACCTGAAGCGATATGAGCGCTATGTCGGGCAGAGGCCGCCCCGCCTCCGACAGCGCGGCCGGAACGCCGACGCTGCCGAACCGCCCGCGCGCTCCGGCACGCGGGCGATTCGACTCGTCGAACGGCGCGCTGACGTCGGCCTGCCACGACCTGTGGTGATGAGGCGACCACTAGACGGAATCTA
Organism: Stackebrandtia soli; assembly: GCF_965137155.1. Lineage (NCBI taxonomy): Bacteria > Bacillati > Actinomycetota > Actinomycetes > Glycomycetales > Glycomycetaceae > Stackebrandtia > Stackebrandtia soli. The sequence goes on along the minus strand of NZ_CBCRZX010000068.1, from coordinate 787 downwards.
CGCAATCGACTCCACGAGGGAGCTGTTTTCCGGCGGATGGGCCGTCCATTGGCGACGTCGTCGCGACCGTCGACGACAGGGCGTCGGCTCGAACCGCCCACGCCCGACTCAACTTCCGGCCAGACCCGCCATGACCTCGTTTATCGCGTCGACGCACATCGCGCGCAGGACCTCGTGCGGGACGTTCGGCTGCGCCTCGCCGTCCACCAGGTCCTCCACCGTGAGGTTGGTCTTGACGACCAGGTTCTCGCTGCGGGCGACGACGGTAACCGCCCTCGACGAATCCGTGCCGTATCCGACGGCGAACGCCTCGACCTGGAGACCGTCGGTGCCGAGCTCCTCATCGTGGGCCCAGTACTCGCGGTCGTCCTCGAAGGAACCGATCGCGTAGTCGACGGTGTCGAACGCCTGGGCCGAGATCGACAGCCGCGCGATGTGCCCGGTCTCGTCGTAATTGCCGTGCTCGAACACCAGATCGCAGTTCGCGCCCGGCGTATGGCTGCTGTTCGGCAACAGGACTTCATAGCGGGCTCGGTCTACGAGGGAACAGGGGTCGTCGACCGGCCCCGGCGGGAAACTCTGCCCTGGGAACGGGGCGACGCTCGTCTCGTAGCTCTGCGGATAGGCGACGACCTCCTCCTCGGGCTCGAAGGCGCCGTCGCCGATGGCGTACCACACGAAGGCGCCGACACCGAGCAGGACGATGACGGCCAGCACCGCGGCGATGACGATTCCCGTCGAGGAACCACGCGGTTCGGGCTGGGGAGGTGCCGGTGGGGGCGGCATT
>NZ_CBCRZX010000067.1:0-18657 GCF_965137155.1 Stackebrandtia soli | reverse complement strand
GCCGGGGGCTGAGCGCCGGCGGGGCGGGTCGATCCCGGATACTGACTTTCGATAAGAAACCTTCGTAATGCGGGGAGGGCTTCCCATGACACTCGACGTCGTATGCCTCGGCGAAGCGCTCGCGGTGTTCTCGCCCGACCCGCCCGCGCCCATCGTCGAGGGGACGATGGTGCGCGTCGGCGTGGCGGGAGCCGAGACCAATGTCGCGGACGGACTGGCTCGACTCGGTATACGCACTGGCTGGCATGGTCGACTCGGCGCGGACCCGTTCGGCGCGATGATCCTGAAGCGCCTCGTGTCCGCGGGAGTCTCGGTCGATTCGGTGGAGATCGATCCCACGCGCCCGACGGGCATATACGTCAAGGATCCGGCGTCTCGCTCAGTTCACTATCGGCGGTCGAATTCCGCCGCATCCATCATGGATGAATTGACGCTCGATCGCTTGGCCGCTGCGCCAATCACGCACATTTCGGGAATCACCGCCGCGCTATCGGCGTCCTGCCTTCGACTACTGCGGCACATTCTCGACGGAAGCCGCCGCGGCGTCGTCAGTTTCGACGTGAACTATCGGCCAGCACTATGGACGGTGTCCCAGGCGGCGCCGATCCTTCTCGAACTCGCGCAAGCGGCCGATCTCGTTCTCGTCGGCCGAGACGAGGCGGAGGCGCTGTGGGGAACGACGTCCGCCGACGAGATTCGCGCGCACCTGTCACGGCCGCGGACCCTGGTCGTCAAGGATGGGGACATCGGCGCAACGGCCTTCATCGGCGATGACGTGCGCGTGTTCGAGGCGGCGCCGAAGGTCGAGGTCGTGGAGCCCGTCGGTGCCGGAGACGCCTTCGCGGCCGGATATCTCGCGGGCGTCGTACGGGGCTTCGACCCGTCGAAACGGCTGCGTCTCGGGCATCGACTCGCGGCCCGCGCGCTCCGAAGCGCCGGCGATCTGGGAGTTCCGCCGTCGACGGCGGAACTCGACGCATGGGGCCTGCGCTCGGGCCCGGCGTCGACGTGATCGACGCGCGGATCAGCGCGGCGCGTGACCTCGGACGCCATCCGAGGTGACTCGATCACTCTCTACGACGCGATTCCCCGAGCGACATGCCGGGTGCCCACGTATCCACTGTGAACTGATCAATTCACGGCGCGTCACGGCATGTTCTCCCACCCATAAAATTGCCACTATAGTCATATCGAGAATTTCCCATGCCTCATTTTTAGTGGAATAGTGAACGTGCCGCATTTCCGACGGATGCATTGGCACACCGGGATTTCGGCGACACCCATATCAACCGTGAACCGCCAGGAGAGAACGTGACCAAGGATCAACAATCCTCACGACCAGGAATGTCGCGTCGATCAATTCTTCGATACTCCGCCGCCGCCGCCGGAATCGCCATCGGCGGCGCCGGTCTGGTGACCCCCGCATCAGCCTCGGACTTCTACAACCCCTTCACCGGATATCCCATCACGGACGGTTGGTGGGAGCACATCTCTCGCGGGTCTCTCGGCGGCATCGACTTCGCGATGGGTGTCGGCACCCCCCTCCCGGCATGCGGCGGCGGCACCATCACGAACATTCCGTACAACGGGACCGGTGGCCACACCGTCACCATCAACCACCCCAACGGCTACCGAACCCAGTACATGCACCTGTCGCAGTTCCTCCTCGGCAACGGCACCTCGGTCGGAGCGGGCGCCCACGTCGGCCTCTCCGGCGGAGCCGCGGGAGCGCCGGGCTCCGGATCGTCGACCGGCCCGCACTGCCACTGGCACATGATCAACCCGAGCGGTACCCGGATCAACCCCCTCGACTACATCGGTGGCGGCGGAGGCGGAGGCGGCACCCTCCCGAAGACGTCGACCGAGTCCGACGGCATCCCGGGGCCGATCTTCTGGAAGCGCGTCCAGAACTGGGTCCGGATCGACGCGGGTTACACCGGCCCGATCGACGGCGTCCCCGGCCCGAACACGTACGCGGCGATGCAGCGGTACCTCGCCGCGCACTACGGCTACGGCGGCCCGGCCGACGGCGCCCCCGGCCCGAACACGTACGCCGCGCTGCAGCGCCTCGCCGCCCGGCACGGCTACACCGGCCCGATCGACGGCGTGATGGGTCCGAACTCCTGGCGGGGTGTCGCGCGCTTCGTCAACCAGGACCGCTTCGACCGCGTCTAAGCCGCGCGAAACTGAACGACGCACCGTCCGGGGACGATCGTCCCCGGACGGTGCGTCGTTCATGCTGTTGGTGAAAGCCTTGCGGGACAACGTTCCACCAAGCCGGTTCAGGTCTTGACGATGACCTCGGTGCCCTTCGACAGGGACCGGCTGACGGTGCACGCGCGCCGGTGGACCCGATCGGCGACGGCCTCGAAGACCTCGCGGGCCTTCGGGTCCCCCTCCGGAAGTTCGACGTCGTAGGTGACGGTCACCGGGCCGAGCAGGGTCGGCTCGATCTTCTCGCCGTCGACCGTCATCGCGAGACGGACGAGACGATGACCTCGCTTGGCGGTCAACGGTTCGACGGTGACGATGTTGCAGCCTCCGACCGCCGCCAACAACAACTCGACCGGGGTGAACGCCTCCCCCTCGGCGTTGTCACCGACGGCGATCTCGCCGCCCCGCGAATTGCGCGCGATGAAGCCGTCCTCGGTGCGTTCGACCCTCACTGATCCCACGGTGCTGTTCCTCTCCTCGTCGACGTCCCTCGCCGACATCGATCGACAACGACGAATCACACACCATCATTCCGGAATCGGCCGCTACCCCGTGGGCGTTGTGCCGGGAGTGAGGACGAACGTGGACGTGGTCGTGATCGGCGCTGGACAGGCCGGTCTGTCCGCGGCATACCATCTTCGCCGCAACGGCTACGACTTTCAGGTGGTGGACCATTCGCCCGAGCCTGGCGGCGCCTGGCAGTTCCGCTGGCCGACGCTGACCTTCGAGACCGTCCACGGCATCCACCGCCTGCCCGGCTCGCCGTTCACGCAGCCCGAGGACGTCACCACACCCGTCGCCGAGGAGGTCCCCCGATACTTCGGGGACTACGAGCAACGGTTCGAGCTCGACGTGGCCCGGCCCGTTCACGTCGCGGCGGTCCGGTCGCTGCCGGACGGTTCACTGCGGGTGGAGACCGATCGCGGCACGATCACGGCCAAGGCGATCATCAACGCGACCGGCACCTGGGACAAGCCGTTCTGGCCGTACTACCGGGGGCGGGAGACCTTCGCGGGCCGTCAACTGCACACGGCCGATTATCGGGGACCCGACGAGTTCGCCGGGCTCGACGTCGTCGTGGTCGGCGGCGGCGCCTCCGGGATGCAGCACCTGCTCGAGATCGCGGAGGTGGCCCGATCCACGCACTGGGTCACGCGCCGCGAGCCGGTCTTCTTCGATCACCCCTTCGACCCGGATTGGGGACGACGGGTGGTCGCGGCCGTCGACGAGCGGGTACGGGCGGGTCTGCCGCCGGAGAGCGTCATCAAGGCGACCGGTTACCGCCTGACTCCCGAACTTCGGGCCGCGTCCGACGCGGGAGTCCTCGACCGGCTGCCCATGTTCGATCGGATCACGCCCGACGGCGTCGCCTGGGACGACGGCCGTTTCGTCGCGGCGGACGCGATCGTGTGGGCGACGGGTTTTCGCGCCGCGCTCGATCACCTGGCGCCGCTGCGACTACGGAACAACGGTGGTGGGATCACAGTGGACGGGACTCGGGTCGTCTCCGATCGACGCGTGCATCTGGTCGGGTACGGTCCGTCGGCGAGTACCGTCGGCGCGAATCGGGCCGGTGGCGAAGCCGTCCGGGAACTGCGCGGCTGGCTCCGACCGACGGGAACCGATCATCGCGTCCGTCCACGTTCGACGGCGAGTGCCCGCAGCAATTGACGGACGAGCAGGATCTGCGGGCCGATCACACGGCCGAGCGTGCGACGTCCGACGGTAGGTCGACGGCGAGCAGTTCGCTCAGATCCTGACGGTCGAGAGACCGACCGGCGTCCCTCAGGGCCGCGACCCGGCGCGCGTGTGCCGTCTTCATGGTGTCGAACAGTCTCCGCACCGCGCGCCCGTTCCCGGCCGCGTACACGTCCTCGTGTTCGGCGATGTGGGCGAGCGCGGCGGCCCGGCTGTCGGCGGCCAGGACGTAGTTCGAGGACTCGACCATCCACACCAGGATCTCGGTCATCTCCTGTGGCGTGTACGTCTCGAAGACCACGACATCGCTGAATCGCGACGCGAGACCCGGGTTGGTGGCGACGAAGTCGGACATTTCGTCCGGATAACCGGCAGCGATGACGACGACCTCCTCGCGGTGATCCTCCATCAGTTTGACGAGGGTGTCGATCGCCTCCTGACCGAAGCCGTAGCCCGCCCCGCTGCGCCGCGCGAGCGCGTACGCCTCGTCGATGAACAGCACTCCCCCGCGTGCCTGGGCGAACTTGGCGGCCGTCTTCGCGGCGGTCTCCCCCAGATGCTGACCGACCAGGTCCACACGGGACGCCTCGATGACCTGCCCGGTGGCGAGGATGCCGAGGCTCGCCAGCAGTTCGCCGTACATGCGTGCCACCGTCGTCTTGCCGGTACCGGGGCCGCCGGAGAAGATCAGGTTCGCGAAGACCGCCTCGGTCTCCAGTCCTTCGGCTCGCCGTAGTTTCGCCGCCTCGATCAGCGCGACGACGTCGGATATGCGGTGCTTCACCTGGTTCAGCCCGGTCATCGAGGTCAATCGATCGATCACCCTCCTGACGTGGTCGGGATCGCGAATCTCCCCGAAACGCGCGGTCAGGCCGGGGTCGACGACACCGGTCAGATCGTCCAGAGTGATCACGGAGAGCTGTTCGGCCGTGGGTTCGTCCACCATGGCCAGTCGGACCGCCTGCTGCTCCAGCGCTCGCTCGAAGACGGAGCGGGCGATCCGGGCGTTACCGAAGGACGCGTCCCTGGACAACTGTCCGAAGTGGCTCGCGAGCGCGGCCGAGGAGTCGGGGGCGAAACGGATCCGGTGGTCCGCCGCCATGATCTCGGTGATCGAGACCAGCTCGCGCGGGCTGTAGTGCTCGAAATGGATCGTTCGCCCGACGCGTGACCGCAGGCCGGGATTCGCGTCGAGCATCTCGTCCAGCCCGGCCGGGTACCCCGCGAGGATGACGACGAGCTCGTCCCGGTGGTCCTCCATCAGTTTGACGAGGGCGTCAATCGCCTCCTTTCCGAAGTCGGCCCCGACACCGAACTGACGCGCGAGCGTGTGCGCCTCGTCGATGAACAGCACCCCACCGAGGGCGCGTTTCACGACCGCCGTCGTCTTGTGGGTCGTCTCGCCGAGCGCCTCCCCGACCAGGTCGGCGCGAGACACCTCCGTCAACTTGTCCGTCGGCATCGCCCCGACGGCGGCGAGAATCCTGCCGTACAGGCGGCCGACGGTCGTCTTCCCGGTGCCCGGTGGTCCGGCGAAGGCGAGGTGGCGCGCCGGAGTCGGTCCGACCGGCATGCCGAGGGCGGCCCGTCGTCGTGACGCACGCACGACGCTGACCAGAGTGGTCAGGTCGCGTTTGACCTTCATCAGGCCGATCATGCGGTCGAGATCGTCGAGTAGCGCGGGGACGGCCACCTCGGGGACGGGAACGGCCCGTTCGATCGGTGTCGGTTCCGGTTCGGGTTCCGGTGCGGGTTCCGGTTCGGGTTCCGGGATGGCGACCGCGGCGGGTTCCGCGGCCACCGTGACCTGGACCGGTTCGGGTTCACCGAGTTCGTCGGGGGCGCCGTTTCCGATGGATCGCAGCCGTTCGTCGGCCAGGCCGCCGCGCTGGGCGAGAAGGATGCCGCTGCCCTCGTTGTCGGAGATCTTCGAGTCACGGGCGGAGACGTGGCCCCCGGCCTCCACTATGAGACCGGGCCCACGGTGCCGGACGAGTCGGGACCGGTCGAGCGTTCCCGTGCCGGTCGATTCGACGTGCATGCCGACCTCGCACTCGGCGAGCGTCGTGCCGACGAGTTCGACGCTTCCATCGGATTCGACGACGAGGCCAGGCCCACCGGACGCGGAGATACGGCAGTCGTGCATCTCCAGACGGGACGACCGGCCGACTCGCGTCCCGTCCTCCCTGGCCTGGTCGATCCAGAGTTTGTGAGCCGTCACGGAACTGTGGCCGCTCACCCACAGACCGGAGACGGCGGCGCCTTCGACGCGGCCCGAGGCGATGCGCACGATCGCGCGGTCGACGGCGACGATCGCCGATCGACCCACTTCGGACAATTGGGTGGCTCGGATGTCGGTCTTCGCGCCGTGCTGGACGAGGATGCCCGCGCCACCCGACTTGCCGACGAGACATCCGTCGATCAATCCGTGCGATCCGCTGGTGACGTGGACGCCGTGGTCGGCCGCGGCCCGGATGGCGGTGTTGCGAACGGTGACCCGGCTGCCGGATTCGAGGCGGATGCCGCATTCGGGCGAGCCCTGCGTCTCGCAGCCGTCGACGCGACCGTTGGCCCCGGCGAAGGTGATGACACCGTCGAAGACCTTGGTGGACTTCATGTTGAGCGTTCCGCCGTTGACCGCGCTCGCGGCCAGGCCAGAGCGGCCGACGATCTCGCAGCCGTCAACGGTCAACTTCCCGCCCGAGACCATGACGGTGGCTCCGGTGGCGTGGTCGTGTCGGAGGTGGAGGTCCCGCAGGGTGAGGGTGCCCTCGACGAACGCGAGGTTCTCCGCCGAACAGTCCATTGTGACAGTACCGGGGGCGGCGGCGCGGAGTTCGAGTTCACCGGCGTAGTTCAGGCAATCACCGAGGCGATACTCACCCGGTTCGATGACGATGACCGGAGTGCCGTCCGTGGTGCCGGTGGCGGCGATCGCCTGCTCGATCGAACGGAAGGTACCGGTTCGGGCGGTGGACACCACGATCTGCGACAACGCTTCCCCTCACATCAAGACATCTAAACCCCATGCGTACCACACGGGTGCCATCGGTTCAGAGGTCGTCCGTTCTCGGCGGATCGGCCACGGCGGCGCGAGCACGCCGTGGAAGCCGCCGCGTCGATCACCCGCACCGTCGCTCCAACACGCCGGAGGCGTCGTGCACCGGCACGGGATGTTCTCCGCCTTGCCGAGTATCGCGCGGTCCTCGCCCTACTTGGCCCGAGGCGACGGAACAACCTCTATACGCATGATGCTGGACCATTCTCACCCGGAGGCATGGCCGTCGTGAGCTTCACCGTGATTTCACAGCGTACGACCCGGTGTCCCCTGGGCCGAACCGATCGGACGGGTGTCGGCCGGTGGTGAGGGGACGTTCGCGACTCCAGCCCACCACCGGCTCGAGCACTAACTGTCCAAATCCGCCGGTTCCAGCTCCGTTAGCGCCGCGTGATCGGGAGTCCCGCCTGCCACCAGCCGTGCCAGGCGCCGGGCGTGTGCCGTCCGTGCGCGTTCGAAGAGCTTGCGCACCTCTCGTCCGTTGCCTTCGGCGAAACGGGCGGTGTCGGAGAGGAACACCGACCGCGCCGCCTCGCGGGTCTCCGCGCGCAACACGAAACCCGCGGACTCGACCATCAACTCCAGAATCGACACGAGATCGTCCTGTGTATACGGGGCGAAGTCGATGGTGTGGTCGAAGCGCGACGCCAGGCCCGGATTCGCGGCGAGGAAGTCGGTCATCTCCCGGGAGTACCCGGCGACGATGACCACGACCTCCTCCCGGTGGTCCTCGATGAGTTTGACGAGGGTGTCGATCGCCTCCTGACCGAAGTCGCTCCCGGTGCCGAACTGCCGCGACAGGGTGTACGCCTCGTCGAGGAACAACACCCCTCCGCGCGCCTGCGCGAACTTGGCGGCCGTCTTCGCGGTCGTCTCTCCCAGATGCTGACCGACCAGGTCCATTCGCGACACCTCGACGACCTGGCCGGTCGCGGAGACGCCGAGGGCCGACAACAGCTCGCCGTACAGGCGGGCCACCGTCGTCTTGCCGGTGCCCGGAGGACCGGTCAGGATCAGGTTTCCGGTCACGGCCGCCGTCGCGAGCCCCGCCGCCTTGCGCAGGCGCGCGGCGGTGATCAGGTCGACGACGTCGCGCATCCTGGCCTTCACCTCGGTCATTCCGACGAGGCGGTCCATCCGCTCGAAGACATCGTCGACCTGCGCGCTGTCGCGGGTCTGCCTGGCGTCCGAGACGAGGCTTGCGTCGACGATCCCGTCGAGGTCGGACGGGAGCAGCGTCGTCAAGTCCTCGGTGGTCGGTTCGGGAAGTTCGGCGAGGCGCACCGCCTGGTTCTCGATCGCCGCTTCGAAGATGCGTCGCGCCTCTCGACCGTTGCCGAAGTTGTCGTCCCGCCGAATCCGCTGGAAGTGCTTCGTCAGCAACTGTTCGGCTTCCTCCGCGAAGACGAAGCCGTGGGACGACGCGAGCGAGGACGCGATCTCGGCGAGTTCAGCGGGACTGTAGTTCTCGAACGCGATGGTCCGCGAGACTCGGGACGACAGTCCGGGGTTGGCGTTGAGGAAGTCGCGCATCTCGGTGGCGTACCCGGCGAACACGACCACGAGATCGTCACGATGATCCTCGATGAGTTTGACGAGGGTGTCGATCGCCTCCTGGCCGAAGTCGCTCCCGGTGCCGAACTGCCGCGACAGGGTGTACGCCTCGTCGATGAAGAGGACGCCACCGAGCGCGGCCGTGACGACCTCGGTCGTCTTCGCCGTCGTCCCGCCGAGGACCTGACCAACGAGGTCGGCCCGCGACACCTCCGTGAAACCGCCGTTCGACACGACCGCGAGCGCGGCGAGGATCTTGCCGTACAGGCGCGCGACCGTGGTCTTTCCGGTTCCGGGCGGTCCCGCGAAGACCATGTGACGGCTGATCACGGGTCCCGGAGCGAGGCCCGCGCGCCGCCGTTGTTCCGCGGCCTTGAGGAGGCTGACCAATTTGGTGATCTCGTGTTTGACGCCGCCGAGGCCGATCATCGCGTCGAGCTCGGCCATGAGCGCGGCGACGTCGACGGGCGGCGCCGGAGGTGTCGGAGCGGCGGCGGGCGGCGCCGGTGTGGTCACCGCGCCGGCCGCCGACGTCGCGGGGACGCCGTTGTCGGATTCGACGTAGTCGCCGGTGAGGCTCGATCCCTCCTCCAGCTGCGTGCCGACGCCGAGGTTGTGCTCGATCCGGGATGAACCCGTCAGTTGCGCTTGGGCGTTGCTGTGCAGGTGGACACCGATCGCTCGGTGTTCGGTGATGAGGACGTTGGTGCCGTCGAGCCGGGCGCCGGACGTGAGCCGGACGCCGATCTCGCCGCCGCGGATCGTGACGTCGCGGAGTTGGGTGACGGCGGTGTCGTCGACGAACAGTCCGATGTTGGCCGGGCTCTCCATCGTGGACGAGACGAAGTGCGCCTCGCCGCGCAGATCGACACCGACGCTGTTGCGCACGGCACCGGTCATCGTCACGCGGGTGGCGTCGAGTCGACTGTCGGTCGTCACCCAGACGTCGTCCACTCCGGACCGTGAGATGGTGGCGTCCTCCAGAGTCGCCACCGAACGGTCTCGCACGACGAAACCGCATTTGCCCGAATCGGACAGTCGACAGTCGCGCAGCAGCGCCCGGGAGCGCTCCTGGACGAGAACGTGGGCGGAACCGCTGCGCGTCACCGTGCATCGTTCGATGAGCGGGCTCGATCCCGTGTTGATCCAGATGCCGTGCTCGCCGGCGTTGGAGATGGTCACGTCTCGGATGGTGACCTTGCTGGCCTTGTGAATGGCGATGGCGCAGCTCGGCGCGCCGCTGACGGTCGTGTGGGAGACGTCCCCGATCGCGTCGGAGAAGATGAGGGCGCCGTCATGCAGGTCGCATCTCGACAGTGTGAGATCACCGCCGTCCCAGACGCTCACGGCGTCCCCACGCGTGTGGATCTGGCAGTTGTCGAGGATCGCGACGCCACCGACGACCTGTATCGTCTGTCCTTTGTCGGCCCAGTTGCGCAAGGTCAGGTCGCGGAGGGTGACCTTGCCTTCGACCCGGACGGTGTACTCGGCCGAGCAATCCAATGTGACCGTTCCGGGCCCCTCGGACGCGATGATCTCCGCCGTTCCCCAGTACCGCAGCCCATCCATGCGGTACTCGCCCGGTTCGACGAAGATGCGTTTCAGGGTGCCGTCGGGAACGGGAAGTTGCGCCACCTCCAGCAACGAGCGATACGCGATGGGTCTGGTGAGCGAAACGTAATAATCCACTGTGCTCCCTTCCGGTCCGGTTCGGCCTCAACAAGCATCGCCGCCCGCGAGCGCGTCCGCCACACCGGGGCCCGAGCGGTACCAACAGCTGATGGCCATCGCGGCCGGGTGTCCGTACTATCCGCGATCATGACAGACAGGCTGAGTACCGGCACCCGCGCCGGATACGCGATGGGTTCGTTGGCGACCGGCGCGTTCGGAACGGTTCCAGGGCTGCTGTTGTTGCCGTATCTGACGGACACGCTCGGCGTGGGCGCCGCCGTGGCGGGTCTGCTCGTGCTGCTGCCGAAGGCGTGGGACGTCCTCGTCAACCCCTTCGCGGGTCGCATCTCCGACCGGACCGTGTCCCGCTGGGGGCCGAGACGTCCGTATGTCCTGTTCGGAGGTATCGGCCTGGCCGTCGCCTTCGCCGCACTCTTCGCCGCCCCGACGCCTCCGGGAGCGGCGGCGGCGGGCTACGTGGCCGTCGCGTTCCTCGTCACGGCGACCGCCTTCGCGTTCTTCCAGGTCCCGTACGTCGCGATGCCCGCCGAGATCACCGACGACTACACCGAACGAACGCGGCTCATGACGTGGCGCGTCGCGGTGCTGGCCGTCGCGATCCTCGTGTCCGGTGCCGTCGCGCCGATGATCGTGAACACGACCGGCGGCGGGGTGGCCGGTCACCGCTGGATGGGGTTGTTCGTCGCCGCCGTGATCGCGGTGGGTGCCGTCGCGACCTTCGTCGGGACGCGCCGCACGCGGGCCGATCGGGTCACCGAGACCGAGCCGTCGCTGCGCGCGCAACTGTCGACGGCGCGCCGCAACCGGCCGTTCATGGTGCTCACGACGGTGTTCGTGATCCAGACGATCGGGATCGCGACCATGCTCGCCGGCGTCAAGTACATGGCCGATCACGTGCTCGGGAGGCCCGGTGACGGCCCGACGCTCCTGTTCGCGTGCTTCGTCGGTCCGGCGCTCCTCGTCATGCCACTGTGGTCACGACTCGGACGACGGCTCGGCAAGCGCGCCGCGTTGTCGGTGGCGTCGACGTTGTTCGCGCTCGGCGCGCTCGGCCTGCTCGTCGCGTGGTTCGCCCCGCCGGCCGTCGTCTACGCCGTCACGGCGGTGATCGGCGTCGGCTACGCGGGCCAGCAGGTCTTCGCGATGGCCATGCTGCCCGACTGCATCGCCGACGACGCCGACAGGACCGGCAAACGACAGGCCGGCGTGTTCACTGGATTGTGGACCGCCGGTGAGACGCTGGGGCTGGCGCTCGGACCGGGCGTCTTCGCCCTCGTCCTGACGCTCAGCGGGTACGTCTCCTCCGCGACCGGCGAGGCGGCCGCCCAACCCGACGCCGCGCGGCTCGGTGTGCTGATCGGCTTCAGCGTCGTTCCGGCTCTGCTGGTCGGGCCGGTGACGTTGCTGCTGCGGCGATACGGACTCGACGACACCGCCCGCGCGGCGAGAACGGGCTCGACCACGCGAACCGAATAAACATGAAAAAGGTTCGCGGTTGATGGTCACGGCGGCGTCCCGGTGCGCTACCTTAAGCCCATGACCAACGCCCTGCCCGACGTCGGCGTCCCCGCACAGCAGGTCCTCGACGAACTGCGACAGTTGCGCGCCAAGGACCATCCGACGCACGGCGGACGTCTCTTCTCCTATGTGTATGATTCCGGCCTCGCCGGGCTGGACGACCTCGCCCAATCGGCGCACGCGCTGTCGGCCCACGTCAACGGCCTCGACCCGACCGTGTTCCCGTCCCTCCAGATCACCGAGAACGCGCTCGTCGGAGCCGCCGCACACCTCCTCGGCGGCGGGCCGGGAAGCGACGCTCCCGACGTCGTCGGTTCCGTGACCGGGGGCGGCACCGAGTCGCTCCTCCTCGCCGTCAAGACCGCGCGCGACGCCCACCCCGACGTCGACCGTCCCCGGCTGGTCGTTCCCGCCACCGCCCACGCCGCCTTCGCGAAGGCCGCCCACTACCTGCGGGTCGAGCTAGACACGGTGCAGGTCGACGTCACGACCTTCACACCCGACCCGGCCGACATCGCCGCCGCCGTCACCGACGACACCGTCCTGATCGCCTGCTCGGCGCCGTCCTACGCGCACGGGGTCATCGATCCCGTCGCNNCGATCGCGGCGGCGGCGATGGCTCGCGGTGTTCGCTGCCACGTCGACGCCTGCTTCGGCGGTTGGGTCCTGCCGTATCTGCGCCGAGTGGGCGCCGACGTCCCACCGTTCGACTTCGCGGTGCCCGGCGTGACCAGCATGTCGGTCGACCTGCACAAGTACGCGTACAGCCAAAAGGGAATGTCCATTCTCCTGCATCGAGACGCCGCGCTCCGGCGGCCCCAGTACTTCGCGTACGCGGGCTGGCCCGGATACACGATGATCAACCCGGTCATCTCCTCGACCCGGTCGGGCGGCCCCATCGCGGCGGCCTACGCCACCATGCGACACATCGGTGACGATGGATACCTCCGACTCGCCGAACGCACCCGCGCGGCCGTGTCGACCATCGCCGCCGCCGTCGACGGCACGGACGGTCTCCGACTGGTCACACCAGCCACGGGCACCGTCGTCTGCTTCACCTCGACCGAGGAGGACCTGGACATATTCGTCCTCGCCGACGAACTGTCCCAACGCGGCTGGTACACCCAGCCGCAGCTCCCCTTCGCCGGAATGCCCGCCAACATCCACATGACCGTGACGGCCTCCGTCGAGCCCGAGTCCGCCCACTTCGCCGAAGCGCTCGCCGAGGCCGCGAAGGCGACGCGCGCGGCGGGTCCGCCGCTCCTCCCTACCGAGCTGACAACGCTCGTCACGAGTCTGCCGACGGAGCGGATCACACCCCGCGTGGTGGCGGAGCTGGCGGCTCGATTCGGGCTGACCGGCGGCGATTCCGCGCCGCGACTGTCCATCATCAACACACTCCTCGCGCACGCCCCGGCCGCGACCCGCGAACACCTCCTGACCGAGTTCATGGGTCTTCTGCAGAACCCGATCTACTGAGGGTCAACGGCGCCACTCGTGCAGGCGCGCCTTCGGATTCGTCCAATCCGGAGTGACCGCCGCGAAGTCGACGATCTTCACCCGAATCAGCAGGCTGTAGTTGAGATGGTCCCGAGTCGCCTCGCGAAGGTAGTCGGCGTTGCGCGATCGAAAGCGCCAATCCGTCAGCGAGCGGACGACACCGAGAACGCCCCGACTGTCGGTGCCGTTGCAGATCGTCAGCGTCCGTTTGTGGTTGAACGGGTTCGGCGTCCGCACGAAATGCCCCACATCCGACAGCATGCGGGCGTCGTCGGACCATTGCGGCTTGAAGATCTTCTCCTCGTCCCCCACCCGAACGCGATAGTCCCTGCCACGGACACCGCTCCGGCCGGCGGCGAGTTGACGCACCGGCAGGTCCAACTGCTCGAGCACCTTGTTCGTCGCGAGGTTCCAATCGACGCCGCCGAGCAGGATCAGGTGCGTCGTGTAGTCGTCCGGTTGAAGGTCACGCGCTTTGCGGAACACGACCTCCGTCGTCGGATTGGCGGCCCTGACGTGGCCGTACAACTCGATCAGCGAGTCCGCGTCCGCGTAGGAGTAGAGGTCCGCGAACGCCCGATACGGATCGTCCGGTGTGGGCAGTACCTCACGCTGCGACTCGGGGACCTCCGCGCAGACGATGGTGACGATGTTCCCGTCCCCGAAATGCCACGGGCCGGTGACGAGATCCTCGGCGGCCGCGGTGTTCCGCCGAGACGGCCCGGCCACGTCGGTACGCAGTGCTCTGTCCCGCAACGCGAGCAACTCCCGTTCGAGGCGGTCCCGACTCTCGCGTTCGGACGGAGTGAGTTCGCCATCGGGAACGATGCGGTACGGCGAGTCCTCGACGGAGCGCCGGGTGGCGAAGAACGCCGCGTAGGCGAGCAGACGGTCGACCGGCGGAACGGTGGGGCGGCGTGTGTTCTCCCAGGACGATATGAGGGGCACGCTCAACGGCTTGTGCCCGCCGAGGGCATGTGCCAGATCCCGCTGGGTGATGGCGACACCGCGCCAGGTGCGCTCGCGCAGGGAGCGAAGCCGCCTGGCGAGTTCCGACGCGGAGCTCTTGAGAGAAGGCATGTGCGTCGACTTCCTTCGCATTAAGAGAACTGAACTTAACTGAAGTTCACCAATCGTCTCTCAAATATCGACGTCCGTCAACTTTCCGACAGTGAAAGCCTTGCGCTACCAGGGTTTCGGAAGTTACGCTGAATACACATTAAGGTGACATTCACTAAAGTTCACCATAGTAGACGCTCCAAGGAAAGAGTCGATTGTAGAAGTCCCCTCAACGACGCGCGGACCCGCCGGTGACACCGGACCACAGCTTCTCACTGTGTCCCTTGGGCGTAGGCCAATCAAGCCGCCCCCGGAAGGAACCGCCATGAGGACCACACTTCCCTCGCCCGCCATCGACCTGTTCGCGTCGTCCGTCGACGTCGCGGGGGCAGGCGCCCGAGCCTTCACCCTCATCCTGCTCATCGCGGCGATCACGATCAGCGTCCACTCGATCCGCCTGCTGTGGGAGCCGATCGCGGAGTTCGTCAGGATGATCGTGCGAGTCGCGACCGTCGGCCTCGTCGCCTTCATGATGCTCCTCCTACTGCTGGTGCTGAGCCTCGGCTACGCGTGACACCGGTGTCCGAACAGGACTCCATGAGCGACCGTGCCGGTTCGCATCACGTGAGAACGCGCAGCTGAGGGGGAACCTCGGCACCGACACCGCGTCGGTCACGATTCGACGGAAACTCGGAGACCATGACCAGAACCGAACCGCGTCAAGCCCTCCCGGCATGGGCCGACGCCCCGGCCCGCCTCGATCAACGACTCGAGGCGGGCCCGAAGCCTTCACCCCGAACCGAGGAGCATCTGAATCACGGGCATGACGACCGAGGCCAGCCCGCTGCCCACCGTCGCCAGGAGCATGGTGATCTCGAACCGCGGGCGCTCTCGCCGCCCCGCGTCGCTCGGTTCGAGCAGGGGCGGCCCGCCGACCGGACTCATGAGCCTGGTCGTGGCCGCGTGGGACAGCCACAGCCGTTGGAGCTGATCACGCGGATGCCGACGTCCGACATAGGCGATCGCGGCCTCCGCCTTCAATCCTTTATGGAACTTCTCGCAACCCCGCAGCGCACCGCGCACCCGGAGTCGACACGGCGCGTACTGCCTGGTGGGATAGCCGCAGCGGGTTCCGCGCAGGAAGAGCAGCCATATTCCGAGAACGGCGAACGCCGCGAAGACCATCGCGGCGAGCGAGATCCAGTCGGACTTCTGGTATAGGTGATAGCCCCACACGATCCCTCCGGCGATTCCCAGGCCGGGCGCCAGGCCCCCCTGATCCGCGGTACGGCGACGCTTCCCCACAAAACCCCCTTGTGGAATGTCAACAATGGACCGTGTCGTGGTCGCAGCACCGTCATCCCCGGTTCCACGCTTCCACGCTTCCACGCTTCCACGCTTCCACGACATCGAGCTGCCACGCTAGCAATGAAACGTCACGCAGAGTAATGAGCGACGGATAGCCAACAGTTTCCGTTGTCCTTTCGTTATCTTGAAGCGCGGGCGAGACCCCGCCGGCGCCCGAGACACTCCACAAAAGAACTAAGAGATCGATCGCCCGATCAGGCCGCGAGTCCCGCGAAGAAGGCCGAGGCGACCGCGCGCTGTGTGGGGAACGCGAGTTGGTCCGCGTGCTCGGCGGCGAGCAGGGACCACCCCTCCGACTCCGCGGTGGCGACCGAATCGGGCAGGTCGGCAAGGGTCCGCGTCGGGAGCACACCGAAGATCTGGATGGTGTCGTGGCCGGTCATCACGTCGAACAGGGCGATGTCGACGTCGTCCGCGTCGATCACGGTCTCCTCGCGCAGTTCCCGAACCGCGGCCTGCTGCCACGTCTCACCGACCTCCATATAGCCGCCCGGCAGCGCGAGTTCGCCCCGACTCGGCTCGATCGTGCGACGCGCGACGAGCAGCCGCACGGTCCCGTCGTCGTCGACGGGCAGCAGAGTCACCGCGACGGGCAACGGATTGCGCCAAATCGTCTCCATACAGGACGGGCAGTCGCGGGGCCATTCCCGCAACTGCCCGTAAGGTGAACCGCAATAGCCACAATGGGTGATGGAGCGATCAGGGGTGTACGTCATGGACGTACTCTAGATCCTCGCCCCGTGGAGCCACCAGACCGAGCGCCGTCCCATGCCGACGACCCGGTCGTCCGGTCTAGCCGTTCGGGTCCTCCAGGCGGAAACCGACCTTGACGGCGACCTGGAAGTGCCCGACGTTCCCGTCCTCGATGTGCCCCCGAACCTGCCCGATCTCGAACCACTCCAGGTTGCGCAGCGTCTCGTTGGCGCGCTTGATCGCGGATCGGATGGCGTCCTCCACCGATTCACGGGACGACCCGACGACCTCGGTTATCCGATACGTGTGCGACATACCCCCACCTTTTCTCCCCCGTCGGCGAACATACCGCCGCCCAGCCTCCCACGTCCGAGCACGGGCGCGGCGTGATTCCATGACAATCTCTCGGCGGACAGTGGCCCGTTCCCGCGCCACGCGGATGCCCGGAGTCGGTGCCGCGAGGTCCTCGGAAAACGTCGGCACGGACGACTGCCACCCGCACGTCCCTCTCGAACCGGTCCCGTCGGGAGCAAGCGACCGTTGCGGCACCGATCACAGTGACGCGGGTGGACATCGTCGTTATGATTCCTCAAGCGTCGCGTGCCGGTGGCGGACAGCGTCAGGCATGGAGGCGCCGGACTGAAAGGTGGCTAACGCCATCTCCGCACAACTTCCGTCGAATATCACGGTTTACCCCGCCGACAACCGTTTCACGGGTCCTCGGCCATCCATACTCGTCCTTCCCGGCGGGCGATTCCAGGAACTGCCACCCCACGAGGGCGAGGGCTACGCGCGCTGGCTGTCAGGGATCGGCTTGCACGCCTTCGTCTTGGACTACCGTCTACTGCCCGACCGCTTCCCCGCACCACTGGTCGACGCCCGGGCCGGACTGGACTACATCGCCAACGGTGATCACGGCCTCGACACCGACCGCGTCGGCGTGATCGGTTCCAGCGCGGGAGGACAACTGGCGGGTCTGCTGATGACCGGCCAGGTTCTCTCCATAGAGGATGGCGTCGTCGACCCGCCGCGTCCCGACTTCGCCATCCTGGCGTACGCGCTGGCCGATCTGGACCTGCTGCCGCCCCAGGTCGTCGAGGCGCTCCTGGGCGACCTGATCTCCATCAAGGACGAGCTGTCGCCGGCCAAGCACGTCGACTCGTCCGTGTGCCCCACCTTCGTGTGGGCGACCGCCCAGGACCCGCCGGGACTCCCCAACGCCCTGGAATGGACGCGGGTCCTCGCCGAGGCGCGGGTCCCGGTCGAGCTGCACGTCTACCCACACGGCGGTCACGGCATCGGCCTTGCCGACGGCGTGGCGTACGGCGGCCGCGAGCACGTATTCATCGCCCACAATGCTCACACCGCGTCGTGGACCACCGCGTGCGAGGCGTGGCTGCGACAGGAGGGCGTCCTTGAACACTGACCGACTCACCGCCTGGGGTGACGAACTGCGCCAGGTGCATCGCAAGCTGCGCAGAGCCTTGGCGCTGGCGCGGATGTCGCTCGACGGCGGTGACGAGGAGGCCGGACTCTCCGACGACCTGCTGCTGTTCTGCCGGGGGTTCTGCTCGGCGCTGACCGGGCATCACCGCAGCGAGGACGGCTCTCTGTTCCCCGAGGTGGTCGAACGGCGTCCCGATCTGGCGCCGGTGATCGCGAAACTGACGCAGGACCACAACATGATCGACCACCTGATCGGCGGACTCGAGAAAGCACTCTCCGAAAAGGTGAGTCCCGAAGTGGCGCACCAGCACCTCGATGGCATCGAAGCCGTGATGGAGACCCATTTCCGGTTCGAGGAGTCGAAGCTGCTCGAAGTGCTCAACGCCATGGACGGCGAGTTCGACAAGACCGAGTTGTTCGGGCCGCTGACCTGAACCGCGCCCAACGCCCGCCGTCCTCCACCATGGATGGCGGGCGTTCCCATGCGGTGGGTCAGGTGTGACGGTGAAGCGACTCCATCCACGGGGTTCGCGGGAACAGCGGACCCGGACGCTGCGAAACCTCCACGCTGCCCGCAGATCGGGCCCGCGCGTCCGTCCCGTTCTCAAGCGCAAAAGACTCCTGAAGCTTTGAGTTTGGCGACAGCGGTGTCGCGGACACGTACCGCGTCGGCGACGGCGATGCCGGATCGCCGACTGAACCATTCGACTGGTTCGGCACGCAGTACGGTCCCGACGATGACGTCGAGTTCCAAGGGGTCCACGTTGAGCAGACCGCGCAACGACTCGATGAGCTCGACGTCGTCGTATCCCCGTTCCGGGGCTCCGACCCGCCCCCACCCCGACCATCCCCCGACT
>NZ_CBCRZX010000066.1:0-18736 GCF_965137155.1 Stackebrandtia soli | reverse complement strand
CCCCACCGTCCACTCCGCTTGGTTGGCCAAATGTCGGAAACACGCCTGATTTCGCAATTTGCCCAACCAAGCGGAACTTTTGCCCAACCAAGCGGNGGTGGGTGGGGGCCGGAACGGGAGTGGGGACAGAGTGGGTGTGAAGGGCTAGGTCGGTTGGGGCGCAAGCGATCCGCGAGATACAGTAGCGTCTTCGTGCCGCTATCGTCATGTCCACAGCGGCCTTTCCCCTCGCAAGGAGTCTCCACAGTGATCGTCAGTCGATGGCGTAAGTCAAGCCACAGTTCCAGTCAAGGCGGTGCATGCGTCGAGTGGCGCAAATCCAGCCGCAGCAGTAGCCAGGGGGGTGCGTGCGTGGAGGCCCGGACCCCCACCAGTGGCCTGTTCCAGGTGCGAGACAGCAAGCTCGGAAACGATTCCCCGATCCTAGGCATCGATCGCGGCGAGTTCGCGGGGATCGTCACCGCGATGAAGGCCGGCCGACTCCACGGCTGACCGCGTACGACCGGCGGCGTGTCATCGGCGGCACCGGCACGTGGGCGATCCTCCGCCTCGTCGACTGACGCCCTGACACGCGTCTCACGCGGCCCGAGACCTCGGGACAGCCTCTACACTCCCGCGTATGGAGCTGCGACTGGCACAGAACGCCGAGGCCGACGAACTGCTGTCACGGAGTCGGCTGGCCGACCTGATCGGGATGCTCCTCGACCAGCAGGTGCCGATGGAATGGGCGTTCACCGGGCCGCACACCATCGCGCAACGTCTCGGTGTCGACGACCTCGACGCCACGCAGATCGCCGAATACGACCCCGACGCGTTCGCCGAACTCCTGTCGCGGAAACCCGCCGTGCACCGTTACCCGGGCTCGATGGCGAAGCGCGTTCAGCAGCTGTGCCAGTACCTCGTGGAGCGATACGACGGCGATGCCACGAAGCTGTGGACCGACGTCGACTCCGGCGAGGAACTGCTCGAACGGCTGAGAGCCCTCCCCGGTTTCGGCGAGCAGAAGGCGAAGATCTTCCTGGCGCTCCTCGGCAAGCAGCTCGGCGTCACCCCGGACGGCTGGCGCGCCGCCGCCGGCGACTACGGCGCGGACGGGTCGTTCCGGTCCGTCGCCGACATCACCGGCCCCGAATCCCTCCAGAAGGTCCGTGACCACAAGAAGCAGCTCAAGGCCGCCGCCAAGAAGACGGCCTGAACTCGGTCAGGCCGTCGACATGTGGGACCGATCCTCCGTTCGCGATAAGAGCGAACCGCGAGGAGCCACCCACTCGTGTGGCTGGCCGGTGATCTCGGCGATCCTCTCGAAGTCCCTGTCGTAGTGCAGGAGACTCACGCCGTGGATCTCGGCCGTCGCGGCGGTCACGAGCGCGGGCAGCCGAAAGTCCCTGTGCCAGTCCTTCTCGGCCAGCTTCGCGTGGACGTCCACGGCCCGACGCATCGCGTCCGCCGTCACGTCCATTCGCAGTAGACCATCCATCCACTTCCGCAGCTCGGCGTACACTTGCGGATCCGGTGCGGCACTGAGGAACTCGAGCGCCGTCGTCTGGCACAGGCCGAGTCGACCCGCCAGCATCAACCCGTCGCAACGATCCTTCACGACCTCATGGCGGAAGCGGAGCACCCACACGGACGTGTCGGCGAGATAGAGCGCTCTGGGCATCAGTATCTCTCCTCGTCGTTCCCGCGGGCGTCCGCTTCGAGCCGGGACAGGTCTCGTCCGCCGTCGTAGGCGAACGGATCGATCGGACGGGAGAAGTCCATCGACACGCGGTCGAGGACGTCGATCGCCACCTTCGCCATGTGGCGCGCCGCGACGCACTGAAGGGCGCTGTTGATGGTGGCGACCTTCGTCGTCGTACCGAGTTCCTGTTGCGCGGCCGTCAGCCACTCGTCGTTGACGTCCACGGTTATTCGAGTCATGTTCGCGAAGTTACATCGATCCCTGAGCGTCATTGATGCGCAACGCCGAGTCGACGACGCACCAAATTTCGTCCTGTTCTGGTGCCTCCCGAAAAAATCTCGACACACCCGAGCGGGTGACGGAAAGTATCACTGTGCACTCTTGGTGATAGTGGGGCGTATTGGTCATATACGGCGACGAGGTGATCGTGGCTGATAATCTTGGGCACTCGAAAGCGCCTCGGCCCGCGGTGACAAATCGTGTTCCGGGGCGTTCGCGGGAGCACGGGTTGGCGCGCGAGACGTGACCCTCAGCTGGGTCGACGGCTGGCGAGCGCCGTCGCGAGCCCCCGCCTTCCAAACAACATCGGTAAAGGTGTGATCCGGCTGTGCTGACCCGCAACCTCACGGCATCAACCCCGGCCCGCCCTGCGATGGGTGAGTGACGGTCGATGCGGCCCATCTATCGTTTCGCGCCCAAGCCGTTGCGTCGTGCCGTCATCGGGCTGATTCCGCAGGCCAGGCGGATGTCGTTGACGCGCAGGCTGTCGCGGTCCCGTATGCATTTGTCCATCGCCGCTCCCGGCAATACGCGCATCGTTCGCGACGAACGGGCGCTCGTTCGGGCAACTGTGACTTCGGCCACTCCGCTGGCGCTGCGGCGATCGAATCTCGACGCGGCGATCGACGCCATGCGGAGACTCGGGATTCCTTACTTCCGGGTGACCTCGGCGAACCCGTTCGGGACGGCCGTCGGGGTGCCGCTGTCGGCTCAGGGCAAGATCCGCACCGAGCTGGCGCGTCTACTCGAGGGCGACACCCGCTACTCATTGCGCTGGCGGTCCGTCGACGACTCGACCACGCGGCGACGTTCCGGGTCGGGCGTGATCCTGCGGGTGTTCCAGGCGGTGTCGGCGCCGGACGGCCGGGCCGTATACGGGCAGCGGTTCGGCTGCGACATCGAGTTCTGGACGCAACGGGGCGAGCGCCTGATGGCCCCGCGCAAGAACCCGGTGACGCCGGAGGTCGACGCGTCGCGACCGGTGACGCAGGCGCCGGAACACGTCTTCGGTTCCTTCGCGGGTCCGTTCGACGACAAGGCGTACCAGACTCGCGACGAGTTCACGGTGACGCCGCCGGACCGGGTGACCTTCCCCGTCGACGCCGTCTACACGTGGGTGAACGGCGACGATCCGGCGTGGCGGGAACGCAAGCACGCGGCGATGGTGGAGCACACCGGAGTCAACACCCTGAACCCGATGGCGGCGTCCGATTCCCGGTACACGAACCGGGACGAGCTGCGGTACTCGCTGCGGTCGTTGCAGGAGAACGCGCCGTGGATCCGACACATCTACATCGTCACGGACGATCAGGTGCCGACGTGGTTGAACGTCTCGCACCCGAAGGTGACGGTCGTCGACCACAAGGAGATCTTCGGTGACACGGGGAAGCTCCCGACGTTCAACTCGCACGCGATCGAATCGCGGCTGCATCGAATCGACGGTCTGTCGGAGCATTTCCTCTACGTCAACGACGACATGTTCATCGGCCGTCCCGTCACGCCGGACATGTTCTTCTCCCCGAACGGGTTGAGCTACTTCTTCCCGTCTCCGGCGATGGTGGACCTGAATCCCGCGTCGGTGAAGGACTCCCCGGTCGACGCGGCCGCCAAGAACAACCGCACGCTCATCGAGCGCCATTTCGGCAAGACGACGGTGCGGAAGATGAAGCACATCGTGTATCCGTTGCGGCGCAGCGTTCTCGCGGAGATCGCGCAGAGCTGCCACGCCGAGGTGGAGGCGACGGCGAGCCACCAGTTCCGGCACCCGTCGGACCTGTCGATCACCTCCTCGCTCTACCACTATTGGGCGTACTGCACGGGCCGCGCCGTGCCCAGCAAGGTGTCCTACATGTACGCCGACCTGGCGGATCCGTCGACGCCGCTGCGGCTGTCGGAGCTGATCTCCAACCGCGACATGGATTCGTTCTGCCTCAACGACACCGACGCCGACGCGGTCCCGCTCGAGTTGCAACACCGGGTCATCTCGGACTTCCTCGCGACGTACTTCCCCAACGCCACCTCGCTGGAGTTGCCGAAGGCGACGCCGCAACTGCATCGGCAAAGAAAGGAATCCGACTCGAGCCCGCCCCAACAACCCGATCCGACGCGCTCCGCGTCGGTGTGATCGTCCCGTCGTCCCGTGTGAAAGCAGTGGTTCCGCGTGCAATTGACCCGCCGCATCAAGTCGGCCAGAGACCGTGTCCGCGCTACGGCGCGCGGCGTGACCGTCCTCGCGCAGACGAGAGGCGCGCTGACGAACGCGGGCAACGGGTCGAACCTCTCCCGGTCGCGTTCGGAGTCGACCTTGAGGCCGCTGCATCTGTCGCTGCTGGACGGTCAGACGCTGAACCTGTGCGTTCCGTTGGACGAGGTCGACGGCCCCGTCGTGCTGCGGGTCGGCGGGCGGCGCGGTTCGATCGCGGCGTGGCCGATGTCCGTCGGACGCGGCCGGGCCGACGTCACCGCGCTGATAGATCCACAGTGGTTCATCCCGGGGTTGACCGAGCCGGAGTACCTGGGCTTCAAGGTGATGGCGGGTTCGACGGTCTATGACGTCCTCGCCCCGCCTCCACACCACCAGGGCGGGCCGACCCTCGCGACGCCGCCGCGCCCCGACCTCGGCATGGCGTTGAGCCTGGCGACCGGCTATCGCGGCCGGGCGTTCGTCCGCGTCGCCCCCACCCCGCCGCGCGCGGAGGTCACGGCCACCCGCGCGACGTGGACGACCCTCACCGTGTCAGGCCGCGTTCTCGGGATCAACGCCCAGGCGCTCACCACCGACGTCGTCCACATCAACCACCGCGACTCCGGTGAACGGCACGCCGTTCCCGTCCACTACGACGGCGACCACTTCACCTTCTCCATCCCCGCGACGATCCTGACCGTCGCGGGGGACGGCGAACATGTGTGGGACTTCCGGCTTCCGACGGCCGGTGGCCCGCTGCGGCTGGGCCGGTGGATCAGCGACCTGCGCGACCCCAAACAGGTGTTGCGCCGCCCGCCCCGATACCTCGCCGCACCGGACGGAACCACCGTCCACGCCCAGTTCTACTTCACGCCCGCGGGCAGTCTCGCCCTGCGAACCAGTCCCCTGGCACCATCGAAGGGTGTTACGCCATGAAGATCACGTTCCTGTTGACCTGGGCGGACGAGATGGGCGGCACGGAGCTCGCGACGTTCAACCTCGCGGCGAACCTCGCCGACCACCACGACGTCGACATCCTCAGCGTCTTCAAGACCCAAGCGGAACCCTTCTTCCCGGTCGACGAACGCATCCCCGTTCGTTACCTGATCGACCGGAGGACGACCCCACAGCGTCCGATCGACGACCCCGACGGGCTGTCCGTCACGGACCTCTCGGCGCTGGCGGGAATGCGCAGCGAGATCATCGACCCGGGATGGGAGAAGGTGTTCAACCGCCTGTCTGACTTCGCGATGACGGACGCGTTGACGGGCCTGGACACGAACGTGCTGGTGACGACGTCACCCGCGCTCATGGCGGCGGCCGTGACATACGCGCCAGCGGCCGTGCGGACGATCCACGCGGAGCACCGGCCGTCCCAACTGCGTGGGCCGACGGGCGAACCACTGCTGATCTTCGGCCCGCGCCTCGACGCCCTCGTGTCGCTGACCGACCGAACCCGCGAATGGTTCGCCGAGTCGTTCAAGGCGGCGGCCCCGGTACTCGTCGCGATCCCGAACGCGGCACCGGCCGAGTACGTCCCGAAGTCGACGCGAACCTCCAAGTCCATTGTGTTGGCCCGGCGGCTCGTGCCCGACAAACAGGTCGACCACGGGATTCGCGCCTTCGCGTTGATCAAGGACCGTTTCCCCGACTGGCGTCTTCGCGTCTTCGGCGACGGGAGCCAGCTTCGTCGGCTTCGCCGCATCACGGAGGACCTCGACGCCACCGATCAGGTCGAGTTCGTGGGGAGTTCGCCCCACATGGCCGACGAGTGGGCGAAGTCCTCGATCTGCCTGTTGCCGTCGCGCAGCGAAGCGTGGGGCCTGGTGCTGGTGGAGGCCTTCGCGGCCGGTGTCCCCGGGATCGCGTACGACGTGTTGACCGGTCCGGCCGAGATCATCCGACACGGCGTCGACGGGCTGCTCGTCGCGGCCGGACACGTCGAGGGCCTCGCCGACGCGATGGCGGAGCTGATGAGCGACCCGGTCCGGCTCGACGCGATGGGCGAGGCGGCGCTCGCGGGCGTCGAGCGCTTCTCGCCGGAGCGGGTGACCGCGAGTTGGCTGGATCTATTGGAGCGCTTGACGACCGGCGAAAGCGACGCCGAGCGACAGGTCGCCAAACGTCGCCGGATGGCCGCGCAGGCCGCGACGACGGGACGGCGCTTCGCGACGGCGGTGCCCGCCGAACGCCTGACCCCGACCGACTTGAGCCACCAGGAGCGGGAGGAGGCGATCCTCGCGACCACCCCGGGCCTCACGATGTCGGGTGGCCGTCTCGCCCAACAACGGGACGACCTGCTCGCGAACGACGCGGCGCTGGAGAACCTCGATCTCGTCGTCGACACGCTCGAAGAGGCCGGCATCGTCCACTGTCTGCTCAGGGACGGCGGAACGCAGCACCGCATCGCGGTCGACGCGGCGGACCAGGAGGCCGTGTGCGCCGCGTTCGCCCGACGCTTCGCGGGCCAGCCGGTCTACGCCGAGCTCGTCGCGCCGCGAGGGGACAAGCCGGGGGCCGTCCTCGCCGAATCGTTGACGTCCATCCGGGGCGCGGCCGCCCTGCGGATGTTCCGACCGGTCGTGTCCTCCAGTCGGACCCTCCGCTACGGCCCGGCCTTCGGCTGCGACGTCGAGTTCTGGACTGTTGACGACAGTGGACAGTTCGTGGGTCCGACGCGCTCCACCTCGCTCGGGAAGAGCCTGCCGAGTCTCGTTCCCAACGCGCGCTACCGGCAGGGAAACCGCGACTATCCGACGCTGAAGGAGTTCACCGAGGACCTGGCGTCGGACGTGAGCTTCCCGATCGACGCCGTGTACACCTGGGTCGACGACTCCGACCCCGAGTGGCTCCGCGTGCGGTCCGCGCACCAGGACACCCCCGGTGACGCGAGCGCCGCGCGCTTCCGCAACCGGGACGAGCTGCGTTACTCACTGCGGTCCGTGGCGATGTTCGCGCCGTGGGTCCGCAACATCTACATCGTCACGGCGGGTCAGACGCCCGACTGGCTCGACGCCGACCACCCGCGGATCACGATCGTCGATCACCGGGACCTCTTCACCGACCCGTCGGTGCTGCCGACGTTCAACTCGCACGCGATCGAGACACAGCTTCACAACATCCCGGGGTTGTCGAACCACTTCTTGTACATCAACGACGACGTCTTCCTCGCGAGGCCGCTCACGCCCGGCAGGTTCTTCCAGAGCAACGGATCGACGCGGTTCTTCCACACGCCCACCCAGGTGCCGATCGGCCCCGTCGTGGACGACGACCTCGGCTACTTCGCCGCCGCGAAGAACAATCGGGCGCTTCTGCGGGGCAAGTTCGGCCGTGTCGTGACGAACGGCTTCGCGCACGCTCCGCATCCGCTGCGCAAGGACGTCCTCGCCGACATCGCGCAGACCTTCGCCACCGACGTCGACCGGACCGCCGCGAACCGATTCCGGCACAACACCGACATCTCCATGGCGGCGTCGTTGCACCACCACTATGGATTCTTCTCGGGGACGGCGGCACCCGGTTCGATTCGTTGTCAGTACATCGACCTCGGAAACTACGACCACCATCCCCTGTTGACGAGACTGCTGTCGGTGCGCGGCTACGACACCGTCTGCCTCGCCGACTCCGATTCCGAAGAGGTCAGCGCGACCGAGCAGGAGCTCGTCGTGCGGACCTTCCTCAACGCGTACTTCCCGGTATCCGGCCCCTGGGAGACGCCTTCATCGTCGCCGAAGGAACGTCCATTATGACCGGATATCCGACCTACTTTCCGCCGCCACCACCGCCCCAGCCACGCCGCGTCGGACCGACCCGCCGCAAAGTGCTCGCGCTGGGCGCGGCCGGCGCCGGAGGAGTCGCGGCGATCGGCGTGGGCGCCTCGCTGTGGGCGTCGAGCGGGGGCGATCAATCGAACGCGACCGAGCTGGCCGACAAGCTGCGCGCCGACCACATGCAGGTGATCGCGCACCCGGACGACGACCTGTTCTTCAACAATCTGGACATCCTGAACGGCCTCGCCTCGGGCGCGTCGCAGATGACCGTCTGCTTGACCTGCGGGGAAGCCGACGGCTTCAACGGCAGCAAGGCCCGAAAGGGCGGCAAGCCCGACTTCCAGGGCTATACGGCGGCCCGCTATCAGGGCCTTCGATCGGCGTACGCGTACATGGTGACGGGCGACGCCGACGCCCCCTGGACTCGCGAAGCGCTGCCGCTGGGGCGCGGGCACGTCGCCGAGATCGCCACATTGGACGGTAACGACTCGGCCAAGCTGGTCTTCCTCAACATGTGGGTGAACGCGCAGCTCGTCGACGAGGTCGAGAACGGTCGGCTCTACCACCTGTGGCAGGACCGGTCGGACAATCAGCCGACGATGGTCGTACCGGGTTCGCCCGTCACCGGCACGTACCGGTACACCCGCGAGGACGTCCTGAACACCCTGACGGAGCTGTTCCGAATGGTCAGGCCGCGCGTCATCCGCACGATGGACCTCGACCCGGACAGCCAGGTCCACAACGACGACAACCGCCAGTACGCCGATCAGACCGGCTTCTCGGACTCATACGACCACACCCCGACCGCGCTGTTCACGTGGGCGGCGTACCTGCGTTGGCGGGAGTCCGCGGGCGGCCAGGACGCCCTCATCACGTCCTACCGCGGCTACTACAACCGCCGCTGGCCCGCGAACCTGAGCGAGAACGCGCTCGAACGCAAGGCACCGCCCATCGACATCTACGGCTGGAACGACCACCGCGTGTGCGGCGCCGAGTTCGGCTGCGGGGACTTGAACGTCAGCGGCATCGGGACGACCGGCGGATACGGCCTCAGCACCATCGTGCGGTACCCCGAACGGACGGACTGGGCGATCCTCGGCAACGGGGGCCGGATCAACGCCGTCACGACCATCGGCAGTCGAGTCCTGTACTGGACGGAACGCGAGCCCGGCTCGGGGACCTGGACGGAACCCGTGCCCCTGAACAACGACTACCTCCTGCCGGAGCCGACCGTGGCGCCGGCGGGCGACGGAACCTGGTCCATTCAAGGGATCCGGCCGAAGGTCACACCGAGCAACCAGAACCACATCCGCGAGATCGTCCGGGCGGACATCCCCGGCAGGGCGGCGATGGCGTACTGGGAGACCCTCGGAAACCCGGCCGCGATCAACGCGGACCCGGTGGAGCGACGCGGAGTCGGCCAACCGGTGTTCCTGCGCGGGCGCGACGGGACCCGATACGTGTTCGCGCGCAACTTCGACCGCTCCTTCAGTTACCGGCGTCGTTCGGACGACACCTGGTCGGACTGGGAGCTCGTGTCCGGCCCCACCATCCAGGACGGTCTCTCCGCGATCGTCGGAGACGGTGGGGCGATCCACGTGTTCGCGGCGGGGCAACGCGGAATCGTGCAGTGGACGTCCACCGGGGGCGGATGGACGTACCGGGAACTCGACGGTGTCTCGCCCGCCGCTCCGCCGACGGTGGCGCGGCTCGCGGACGGACGGATCGCCGTGGCGACGCGGGAGGCTGAGTCGACGGAGGTCGTGCTCTACGTCCTGACGTCGGACGGTCACCAAGTCGAGGGCGGGGCGCGGATGCTGTCCGGCAGGACCGGTACCGGATCCGTCGCGATGCTTCCGTGGAAGAACGCCAATCCCGGTGCGACGCTAGCGATCCGGACCGATTCCGGCCAGGTCTCCTTCGCCGAGTGGGACCCGAACCGCGACCGTATGGAGTGGACGGAGCCCGACGGGCCGATGTGCATCGGGCTTCCGAGCCTCGTCTTCGACGCGAACAACGTCGCCAGGGCGCTCATGCTCGGACACGACGCCCGTCTCTACACGGCGAAACAGGGCGCCGACGGGAGCGGGCCCATCGCGGGATGGAAACAGGTCGAAGCCTGACCGCCGCCCGTCCGCGCGGCGGTCAGGCTCAGAACTTGAGCGTGTCGAGGATGACGTTGCAGCCTTCGAGGACCGCCGCGTCCTGAGACTTCTTCTGGCAGCCGATCTGGACCAGCTTGTTGCCGTCGAAGAAGTAGTCCGAGTCGTAGCGGATGTTGTCCTCGCCGGAGGGGCCCGGGACCACGATGTAGCGGTGGTACCCCGCGCGGCCGTTCGACAACGACGGGTAGATCACGCCGGATTCGTTGAGGTTGTCGACCTTGCGGATGTAGCCGTCGACGAGGGCGTACAGCTGGTCGGCGTCCATGCTGTCCGTGTCATAGGGAAGCACATAGGACATCACCCAGATGATCTCGTGCTCGCCGTTCTCGACGCCCTGGAGTTTGAAGGAACGGGCCGACCAGTCGTCGAACAGCGGAGTCAGGGGCTCGTAGACGTCCTGCTCGACGAAGTTCTGCGGGATGTCGAACTCGACCTCGACCGGCGCGTTCGGGTCTACCTTGGGCTCTTTCTTGGCATTCGGGTCCTCGCCACCGCAGGCGGCCAGGCCGAGCGCGAGGGTCGTGGCGCACAGTGTCGCCGTGAGCCGCCGGACGAAACGGGTGGATGCAAACAACGGGGGACTCCTTGTGACAGCAGGCAAGCCTTCACGAGAATACTCACCGACGGCCGCGAGCGCATCAGCCAGTCAGGCCGAGCCGCGTGGGCACTCCGGATGCATTTCCGTGATGGTGTCGGTGGAACCTCACGGCCGCAAGGGAAACACCTGTCGCCGGGTGCCGTGGAACGGAGGCGATCCTCGGCGGGCGGCGTAGAGAACCGTGATCACGGACGCCGCGAACGATCCGTCAACCGCGTCCCATGCCGCGGTACGTCCAGCCCGCGTTGCGCCACAGTTGGGGGTCGAGGCAGTTCATGCCGTCGAGGACGCGTGGCGAGGCGACGAGGTCGGTGAGGGCCTCCGGGTCGAGGTGGCGGAACTCCTCCCACGCGGTCAGGACGCACACGAGCTCGGCGCCGTCGACGGCCTCCATGAGCGACGCGGCGTACCGCAGCTGCGGTTCCTGGGCGCGGGCGTTGTCGACTCCGAGCGGGTCGTAGACGGTCACGGAGGCACCGGCACCGGCGAGTCTCCGGGCGATGTCGAGGGCGGGGGAGTCGCGGATGTCGTCGGTGTCGGGCTTGAACGTCGCGCCGAGGACGGTGATCGGGACGCCGCTCAGTTCGGGGCCGGCGGGGCCACTGCCGCGACCGGTCAGGTCGGCGGCCATCCGGACGGCCTTGGAACGGCGGCGGATGTTGATGGCGTCGATCTCGGAGAGGAAGCGCAGGGACTCGCCGACACCGAGTTCCTCGGCGCGGGCGGACAGGGCGCGCAGGTCCTTCGGCAGGCAGCCGCCGCCGAAGCCGATGCCGGCGCGGAGGAACTTGTTGCCGATGCGGGCGTCGTGACCGATCGCCCGGGCGAGCGCCGTGACGTCGGCGCCGGTGACCTCGCAGATGTCGGACATGGCGTTGATGAACGAGATCTTCGTCGAGAGGAACGCGTTCGCGGCGACCTTGACGAGTTCTGCGGTGGCGAAGTCGGTGACGACGAGCGGCACGTGCCGGTCCTCGAGCGCCGCCAGCTCGAACACTCCCTTGTGGGCGGCGTGCAGGAGGTCACGGGCCCAGTCGCTCTGCGCGGCGAGGACGACCCGGTTGGGGCGCAACACGTCCTGGACGGCGTTGGCCTCCTGGAGGAATTCGGGGCTCCACGCGACCTCGACCTCGACGTTCTTCGGCGAGTGCTTGTCGATGAGCTGCTGCACCCAGGACGACGTGCCGACGGGGACGGTGGACTTGCCGACGATGATGCAGCGTCGGGTCAGCCGCGTCGCCAGGGTCGTGACCGCTGATTCCATGTAGGACAGGTCGGCGGAGTGCGAGTCGGGGCGCGAAGGCGTTCCGACACAGAGGAAGTGGACGTCGCCGAACTCGGCGACCTCGTCCGGGTCGGTCGTGAATCGCAGGCGTCCCGTCGCGAGGTTCTTGCGGACGAGCTCCTCCAGGCCGTTCTCGTGGAAGGGGAGCTCGCCCGCGGAGAACTTCTCGACGCGCCCGGCGTCGACGTCGTATCCGAGGACCTCGTAGCCGAGCTCGGCGTAACAGGCGGCGTAAGTGCCTCCCAGCGGGCCGACGCCCAGGAACGTCAATCTCGGTCGCTGGGCGCCCGAGGTGATGATGAGTTCGGCGTCGTTGGGGAGGTTCGTGTTACGCATGCTTAGCCTGCCGTTCTGGCTGTTCGGGTCACGGTTCAACCGTACCGATCGGGCGGGGATCACGGGATTCTAACGATTCGACGGCCGTCGCACGCGCACGACGTCACGACGGGGTGACTTTACAGCTCCTTCAGCACGGTCGGCTCAAGGCGGTAGAACAGCCAGCGACCGAGGAACAGGACGACGACGCTCGTCGCGACGCTGGAGACGACCAGCTGCCAGCTGAGCGTGCCGAGGCCCGGAATCCACGCGTAGTGGTGCATCTCGATGATGCCGACGAAGGGGTTGGCCTGGTAGAGGACCTTCACCCAGTGCGGGACCTTCTCGGCCTCCAGGACCATGGCGAAGGGGTAGATCGTCGGGGCGGCGTAGAACAGGACGCGCATGACGAGCCGCATGAACCGCTGGACGTCCCGGAACAGGACGTTGATCGTCGCGAGGACGAACGCCAGACCGGTCAGCAGCATCGCCTGCACGAGGATGGCCGCGGGCAGCACGAGCAGGTTCCAGCTGAAGGTGCCGCCGCCGAAGATCGCGAAGGCGATGAGGATCGGGAGCCCGGCGAGGAACTCGGCGAAACGGGCGAAGACCCGCGCGACGGGGAAGACCTCGCGGGGCACCCGCATGGTGCGGATCAGCGTCGACTGGGAGGTGAGACAGGTGGTGGACTCGCTCATCGCGGACGACGCCCACATCCAGGCGAACATGCCGGAGACGATGTACAGCGAGTACGACACGCCGTCGGGCAGGGCGTTCTCCTTGGCGTACAAGACGCCGAAGATGAACCAGTAGATTCCGGCCATGCCCATCGGTTCGATGAGCGACCACAGATAGCCAAGGGCCGAGGACTGGTACTTCACGGCCAAGTCGCGCTGGACCAAGACTCGCAATACGTTGCGGTGGCGCCACAACGCGGTCGTTCCAGTGGTCTTGGGGAAGATCCGCTTGGGGCGGGTCGGAGTTGCGTTAGTCGAGCTCATCAACGAAATCCATAATCCTTGCGCGCAACGTCGAGACGTCCAGAGCGAGGTGCTCCAAAATGGTGTATCGACCGGGGCGGGTATGTGGCGCATAGGCTACCGCCGCCGTGAACTGATCCACCGTAAGCCCCAAGTCTTGGGGGGTGCGCGGCAGGTCGTGCCGTCGCAGTGCGGCCGCCATCTCGGCGAACAGGGCAGTGTCTCCGCGCAGGAACGTCGCGAGCAGCGCGCCCGCGGCGACCTGCTCGCCGTGCGTCGACACGTAGGGGTGCTGTTCCTGGAGCGCGTGCGCGATCTCGTGACAGGCGCCACTGCACGGCAGCGAGGAACCCGCGACGGCCATCGCGGTTCCGCCGAGGACGTGCGCGTTCGCCAGGCTCGTCAGGAAGTCGTCGTCGGTGAGGGCGCCGGGGTGCCGCAGGACCGCTTCGGCCCCGGCGCGGGCGAGCGCGATGGCGAGCCCGTCGATGGGTTCGCCGGTGGCGGAGTGGCTGAGTTCCCAGTCGGCGGTCGCCGAGAGGTTCGACAGGGCGTCGCCGACACCGGAGGCGAGCTGGCGAACGGGCGCCTCGCGCACGTAGTCGAGGTCGATGATGACGGCGATGGGGATGTGCGAGCCGTAGGAGATGGAGTGCCCGTCGCGGTCGAGCGACGCGAGCGGCGAGGCGACGCCGTCGTTGGCGAGGCTCGTCGGGACGGACACCATCGGCATGCCCTGCTGGAAGGCGGCGTACTTGGCGGTGTCGATGACGCGTCCGCCGCCGATGCCGACGACGGCGTCGAAGTTGCGGGAACGCAGTTTCTCGGCGAGGTTCATCGCGCCGGCGTGGGTTCCGGCGCCTTCGGCGAGGGTGATGACCTCCGCGCGGGAGAGGCCTTGGCGGGCCTGTTCGGCGGCGCGGGCGCCGATGCCGGGTCCGACGACGACGGCGACGTCGCCGCCCGCCGAGATGCGCCGGTCGGCGAGCAGGTCCCCGAGGTGGGCGATCGCCCCGGAGTGCGTCTCGACGGCGAGCGGCGCGGTGACGGTGCGCGTCAGCAGCGGCATGCGAGCTCCCTGGCGAGCGCCAGGTCCGTGTGGTCGTCCACCTCCACCCACTCGACGTCTCCAATGGACACGGCGTGCAGGTTCGGGCCGGAGTCGGCGAGCAGCTGGAAGGCGTCCTCGTAGTACAGGTTCGGATCGCTCTTGAACGTCCGCTCCAACGCGGCCGTCAACTCGTCGGCGATGGACGCGCCGATGTGCGCGACGCCGATGTACTCGCCGAAGGACGTTTCGGGCGGCATGAGCTTGGTGATGCGGACGACCGCGCCGGAGTCGTCGACGGTGACCTTCATGGCCTCGTCCGTCAGCGTCTTCACCGAGTCGACCGCGAGCCGGATGCCGTCGCGTTCGTCGGAGAGGAGCGTCTTCTGGATGGAGGCGGGGTGCACCGTGTCGCCGTTGACGAGGAGCGCGCCGTTCGCGTAGAACTCGCGGGCGTGCCACAACGAGTAGGCGTTGTTCCAGTCGACGCGGTCGTTGTAGACCAGGTCGAGGCGCATGCCGTAGCGCACCGCGAGCGCGTCGGCGCGGGCCGAGATCGCCTCGGACGCGTAACCGACGACGATCGCGGTCTGCGTGACGCCCGCCGCCGCGAGGTTGCGCAACGCGATGTCGAGGATCGTGTCGTCGCCGTCCACGGGGAGCAGCGTCTTCGGCAGATCATCGGTGTCGGGCCGCAGGCGTTGTCCCTGTCCGGCCGCCAGCACTACGCCTTGCACGATCGTTCTCCTTCGGGGCTGTCGCGGTCCTGCGGACCGCTGCGGATCTCGCCCGGTCGATGGGACGCGGGTGGTCGCCGTTCTCGAACCGGTTGCGGCTCACGCGACACGGCGGCCAATGCTACCGGGTCGAGCGCGACCGGTATGCCCCCGAGTGTCCGACCCTCGACCGCTTTCGCCGTCCGTCCAGGCCTCGTGGTCGTCTCCGTTCGGGGTCCCCGCCGACCGAGCGGGATGAACGGGTGGGCGGCGCCGGACTCATGCCGGGTGGGGTTGGGGCCGCGTCGGCGCGCGGCGTCACCTCGTCGGGCCGCCGTGTCGTCGGAGGGATGGGCGGACACGCTGGGCGGCAACGGTTCGCGTCGAGCCATGTCGACGCGCTGGGGAGCGCGCCNGGCGTGATCGCCCGGCGCTCAGACTGCCGGCGGGCCTTCCGTCGTCACCAGTCGCCGAAGGCGGTGGTCGTGTTCGCGTCGACCGTGGCGCACAACGATTCCAGGTCGCGATCGAGGTGGTTCGCGAGGAAGCGGACGGTCTCGCCGACCAGGAACGGCCCGTTCTTGCGTCCGCGCCACGGGACGGGCGCCATGAACGGCGCGTCCGTCTCGACGAGCAGCAGTTCCTCCGGGCACACCGCCACGGCTTCGCGCAGCATCGAGGCGTTGCCGAAGGTGACGTTCCCGGCGAAGCTCATGAAGTAGCCCCGGCGGCCGCATTCGCGCGCGAACACGGCGTCGCCGGAGAAGCAGTGGAGAACGACCCGGTCGGGGGCGCCCTCTTCGGCGAGGATTCGCAGGACGTCGTCGTGGGCGTCGCGGTCGTGGATCACGAGGGTCTTGTCGTACTGCTTCGCCATGGCGATGTGCGCGCGGAACGACCGCTCCTGTTGGGCGCGACCGGTCTCGTCGGTGCGGTAGTAGTCCATGCCGGTCTCGCCGAGCGCGCGGACGCGTGGTCGTTGGGCGAGCTTCTCGATCTCGGCGAGCGCCCCGTCGAGGTCGTCGAGTTTCGGCGCGTCGTTGGGGTGCAGGGCGACGGCCGCGACGACGCGGGAGTCGTGTTCGGCGAGCGCGACGGCCCATTCCGAGGAGGGGACGTCGATGCCGACCTGGACGACACGGGCGACACCGGCCGCGTGGGCGTCGTCGAGTTCGCGGGCGACGTCGGGGTGGGTCGGTTCGACGACGCTGGTGCGGTCGGTGTCCCACCCCCAGCCCGCGACGATGTCGAGGTGGCAGTGACTGTCGGCGATGGGCACCGGGAGGGGCGACGGGACCGGTGGGCGCTGCTCCTTGGCTGCGCGCTCTGTGCGTTTGGACATCTCGGACAGGGTGCCATACCGCTGGTCGAGCCGGGTGCGGACGTGGCGACGTTGTGGTGAACGTCGATGCCGTGTTGTTCCGACATCACGTCCCACTTTTCGTTACTATGCGAACACTATCGGTTAGATTCGCCGTTCGCGATGTCGTCGTCCCACCCTCCGCGCCGCTTCGGTGCATCCCCTTTGCGTTCAGGAGTCTGTGTCGTGGTCAATCCCGCCGTCCCCGCTTCGTTCGCGAGCCGGTTGTTCAGTAAACCGCTTCATCAGCGCACGGCGTCGTCGGTCGAGGGTGTCGCCTCGGCCGGTTCGGGCGTGGCCTCGTCGGCGCCGTTCCTGGATGTGTCCAAGCTGGACGTTCGCGCCGGTCGTAACTGGCTGCGTCTGCGTCTCGACGACTACGGCTGGGGTGAGCCCGTGCCGATCACCCTCGGCACCACCGCGCCGCGCGCCGTTCCGCTGCGGGTCGCCTGCGGCAGCGAGCGGATCGCGGTGTCCTTGGGCCGCAACGAATCCAGATTGCGCGAGATCGACCTGGTGACCCGACCCGGGGAGCCCGCCCTGGTGTGGGTCGCGCCCCGGGACGTCGGGGAGTCCGGTCGCGCGACCGACCGCATCGTCGTGTCCACTCCGGATGGCACGCTCAGCATCGCGGTGTGGGTGGAGCCGGTCTGCGGGATCTGGCGGTCCGACGCGACTGCTCGCGGGGACGCCGCGCCGTCGCCGGAACCCAGGGAGAGCGACGCCGCGTGGCAGCGAACCGATCTGGTGCACCGGTTCCCCGCGACGCGCGTCAAGGACGAGTTGATCATGTGCATGGACGCGGGTCGCGCCTGGCTGTACGGGCAGCGCCGTGGAGGTCGGAAGGCGCCCCGGCTGCTCGACTCGGCCGAGGTTCCGGGCGTCACCGGCCCGACGGTGACGGCGGTGCTGCCGCGCTCCGCCCACGAACCGGGTGGTTCCGTGTTCCATGGCGACGCGGGGGCGGGCGCGCATGTGATCGATGTGGAGGGATCGGCGGCGGTCGGGACGGCGCGCTGCCGAAAGGTCGCGGCCGCCGACGGCCACGCGTGGCGCACGGCGACCGTCCTCGCGGACGGCTCACTGCTGTTGTGCGACGGGGATCGGCGCTGGCGGCTGTACGACCCGGAGACGCGCACTTTCTCTACTGTGGGCGATACGCTGATGCCGTTGACCGGCGTGCCCCGCCTCGACCCGGACGGCTCCGTCGTCGCCGACGAGGTCCGGTACTTTCCGCCCTATCTGTGGCGTGGTCCCCGCCCGTTCATCAAGCACGTGCCGGGCGGTGACGGGCTTCGGTGCGGGGCCGAGTTCGCGATTCGGGCCGGTGGCGACAGCCTGGACGCCTCGGTTCGGGTCGGGCTGCTGGCGGTGGGCGGCGATCGCGCGATGCACTGGCTGCCGGTCGGACCGGTGCGGCAGACGACGCAGGGCAGTACGGTCCGTGCGGGTGCGCCGGTTCGTCCGGGGGACTATCGGCTGGTGGTGATGGACGGGAGCGGGGTGCCGTCGAACGCCGTTCCCGTGAGCATTGTGGATTAACCCGGGGTCTCGGACGACGATGGTGGATCGGGGCGCTGCTTGCGCCACTCCGCCCATTCATCCATCATGGATTCAAGGCGGTCGTGCAGGAAGAGGTAGAAGTCCCGCATCTCCCGCAGGCGGTCGCCCGCGTGCGAGGTCGAACCGCCGACCGCGTCGACCGCCGTGTCGACCTCACTCGCGAAGCGTTCCAGGAAGCCGGATTTGACGATCGACGCCGTGTACCAGCTCTGATCGGTGATCGCGTAGCGATTGCGCCGCGAGTTCGGTACCGCGATCCGCTCCGCCAGGCCGACGTGGGTCAGGTACTTCAACGCGCCAGAGATGGCGGCGGCGCTCACCCCGAGCCGGTCGCTCAGTTCCGCTGCCGTCAGCGAGTCCTCCTCGGCCGCGGTCAACGCCATGAGCACCCGCGCCGGCATGCGCGGGAAACCGTGGTCGGCGAGCATCGCGCCGAAGCGCTCGACGAACTCGCGCACGGCCGACTCGTCGCGTGACGGCACCATGAAATTGCTCCCCTCAACGTTTTGCGGTGGCGAAAGCCTATCCGAGGCAATAATTCATGATTTCATGAAACTTGTGTAACTTCTGAATCAGAACGGCGGCCGTTGCGCGCCCCGCGTTCTGGCGCCGTCGACCCGTCGACGTCACTCCTGCCCCAGATACGAACCGAACGAACACATGCAGCACCAGAAGATGAACGCCCCGAAGCCGAGCGCCACCATCACCGTCAGGAACTTCTGGTTGCTCCACCCGCGAATCGGCGACTGGTTCTCCGGCGGAAACGAGGGAGGCGGGGGCGGCGGCTGGGG